>JALHPH010000022.1:0-2568 GCA_022842565.1 Fimbriimonadaceae bacterium | reverse complement strand
GCCAGCGAGCGACCCAACCACGTGATGCATGAGAACTGGCACCCTCTTGGGCCCATTGGCATCATCAGCGCCTTCAACTTCCCGGTGGCGGTCTGGGCGTGGAACGCGGCGCTAGCGCTTGTGTGCGGCGACTCCTGCCTCTGGAAGCCAAGCGAGAAAACACCGCTCACCGCGCTCGCATGCCAGGCCATCCTGGACCAGGTTCTTGCCGATTTCCCGGAGGCCCCAGCAGGGCTGAGCCAAGTGATTTTGGGCGCAGCTGCCCAAGGCAGCCAGCTGGTGGAAGACCGCCGAGTGCCTCTGATCTCGGCCACTGGGTCCACGCGGATGGGCAGCATCGTCGGGCCAAAGGTTGCGGCCCGTTTCGGACGCTCGCTCCTGGAACTGGGTGGAAACAACGCCATCATCGTCACGCCCACCGCCGACCTCGGCGTCGCCCTTCCCAGCATCCTCTTCGGTTCGGTGGGCACGGCTGGCCAAAGGTGCACCAGCACTCGCCGCGTGATCGTCCACGAAAGCATCCTCGACCAGGTGTGGGAGCAGCTGAAAACCAACATCTTGACCCTCGGCGCGACCAAGGTGGGTGACCCGCTCAATGAAGACACTCTCATCGGGCCGCTCATTGATTCTATGGCCTTCGAAAGTATGCAGGCGAGTCTGGGAGCAATCAAGCCACATGCCAGCGAGATCGTTGGCGGACAGCGGCTGCTTCCGGAATCCGGAGGCTACTACGCTCACCCGGCGCTCGTACTGCTGAACGGCCAGCCTGATTCCGTCCACCACGAGACCTTCGCACCCCTAACCTACGTGATTCCTTACCGCACGTTGCCCGAAGCCATGGCGCTGCACAACGCTGTACCGCAAGGACTCAGCTCCGCAATCATGACGACCGACTTGCGCGAAGCCGAGTACTTCAAGCGTCATAGCGATTGCGGCATTGCGAACGTGAACATTGGCACCAGCGGAGCCGAGATTGGTGGCGCCTTTGGTGGCGAAAAAGAGACCGGCGGCGGACGCGAAAGCGGCAGCGACAGTTGGAAGGCTTATATGCGCCGCCAAACCAGCACAACCTACTTTGGAACGGACCGCCCAGCACTTGCTCAGGGAGTCCAATTCAATATCAAGAACACTGCTGACTGAAGAACTCGAGCCAAGCCACCAATAAAACACGTAGGATGCTGATTCGATCAACTTTCTTCGTTGGTGGCTTGGTACTGGCTGCAACCAGCTTTGCCCTGCCGCTCATCAATATCAACCTGCCCGTCGCCGACGTGCTGAAGCCGCGAAATGCCCTGCTTCAATACACGATCGGAGGAGCTGGAGCCGTGGACGAGACTCGATGGTCTCACCTTCTTTCAGCGACCGTCGGTGTCTATGACCGCTTCGAGTTCGGTGCCAATAACGACACTCTGGGCAACGGAACGGTCGACCTGAAGTACGGCCTCTTTGAAGACAAGTGGGGCGCAGTCTCGGTCGGCTTCGCCAATGCTTCTGGCAAGAATATTGACCCCTATGTGGTCGCCCGCTACGATTGGAGCCCTGAGCTTCGATTCCACGGTGGCGTCATCCGCCAAGCCAATGTCGCGACCGGCTATATCGGCGGCGACTACAACTTTGGCAACGGCATCATCGGGCAGTTCGAATACACTAGCCGCCCCGATGGCGCGAGCTGGGTAGGCGCGACGTTTGCCACTCCAGTCGATGGGCTCTCGGTCCAGCTGGCCTATGGCCGATCCCACCGAGGCTCCGGCAGCGACCGCGACCTCTACTTTGCTTGGGTCGGTTACAACGTCAAGTTCTGAACCGATCGGCCCTTAGTGACCGATGACAATGCAGGCCCGTTCGACGACTCCGTCGAGCGGGTTTGCGTGTCCTACCAGGGCGATGACGGCCCCGACTGGCACCGGCTGACCCTCACCGCGCACAGAGACTTGGTAGCTTTGGCAACCTCGGTGCAGGGTCAGCACTTCGCGGGTGGCTCCGCTGGGAAGCGTTTCGCGCTTTGAACTCGCCACACGAAAGCCCTCGGTGCCCAGCGCCATGCCAGGAACGTAGCCGAAGGATGCGGGAATTGAATTCGCGTAACTCATACTTTTTTTAACGCAGACTTCGTGCCACCGGTTCTAGCGCGGGAATAAATCCGCTAGGGTTGCCGGGTACAAAGAGGGCGTGAGCGCGAGGATCGGCATCATTGTGGGGTCGCGGGGGCGCGGATCGAACATGGCAGCGTTGATACACGCGACTCGCGACGGGCGCATTCCGGGCGAGGTCGCCCTGGTTCTGGGCGAGAACCCAGATGCACCAGCACTTAGCCTCTCACGCGAGCTAGGCGTACCTACCACAGCTGCCCCCTTGCGCGAATGGGGTTCCCTCTTGCAGTCGCATGATGTGGAATGGCTTTGCCTGGCTGGATTCTTAAAGCTGCTTCCTGCGGATATTTTGTTTATGTTTGGGCCAAATATCTTAAACATACATCCGGCATTGCTGCCTAAGTTCGGAGGAAAAGGGATGTATGGTCACCACGTCCATGAGGCCGTGTTGGCGGCGGGCGAGAAGGTCTCCGGATGT
>JALHPH010000021.1 GCA_022842565.1 Fimbriimonadaceae bacterium | reverse complement strand
GCAATGGCCGCATCGAGCCGCCACCGCGTCGCGCCATCAAAGAGCTCCAGCCGATCTGATTTCACCCACTGCACGTGGTCTTTTGGCTGCACGGGTTGGCGAGCGACCACCGGCTTTTTCCCACTCAGCGACCACACCGAGAGCTGGCTGGGGGTCCGGACTGCGAGCTGCTTGGAATCCGGCGACCAACTGAGTTCAGCGGTGGCGGTGCTCTCGATGAGCTTCCAGTTGTCGGTGCCGAGTCGCCCGACCACCACCTCGAAACGCCCGCCGGTCACGGGTTTAAGGAAAGCCAAGCGACGACCATCAGGCGACCACGCGAGCCGCGTTGCCTCGCGGCCCTCGAGCACCATGCGGCTTCGGGATTCGCCGATTCGGTAAAGCCGGAGCTGCCCGCCGCGCGGACTGGGCTGCGCGACGACCAAGCGGGAGCCATCGGGCGACCACGCAAAGGCCTGCGCATCTTTACAGATCTCAAGAAGCGGTTCGCTGGGGGTCGTGGCTTGATAGACCAAGAGCGCGGCCCTAGTGCGCATCGCCAAAAAGGAGCCCCGAGGAGCCCATCGTGCGTCCAGAACTCCAGTGGGTTCGAGTTCGCGTGGCTTTGCCTCCGGCTTCATCGCCAGAACCCGGATCTTTCCCTCCGTGATCAGCGAGGCCCATTTCCCCGTCGAACTCAGCGAAATCGCATCAGCCTGCTGGCCAGCAAAGCGGAGACTTTGCTTTCCAAGAGAATCGTAGGCCACCAGGCCGCCCTCGGCGGAGGCTAAAGAAACAACGGGTGGCGCGGTGGAAAGGACCAGAGAGAGGAGTGCCGCGACCATTGCCAGATTATACGGAGTTGACCCGTTCTAAGGAACCAAAAAGCTAGACTTTTCGTCCCACCGAAGGGTTTAATACAGCCTCATCCCATGAAACGTGCGTTCCTTCTTGCTGCCTGCTGCATGCTCCCTCTGAGTGCTTTTGCCCAATTGCGCGTGGGCTCATGGAACATCACGAACTGGAGCGATCTGGACGCCGATTTTCCGCAGCGGCTCGCATCGCTCGATCTGTCGGTCTACGGTGTGTTCCAAGGCCGCACCTTTGCCCCCGATATCCTCTTTCTGCAAGAAATCGAGCGCTCGCAGGCCCTCAACCAAACGGTTTCGCGGCTCAACTCGGCACCCGGTTCGCCGGGCGACTGGGTGGCGGCCCCGTGGCGTGACGGCCCCGATACCGAGTCTGCGCTAGTTTATCGTACGTCCAAAGTGAGGTTTCTGGGAGTCATTACCATCTCGAACGGCTCGACTTCCGGCCCGCCCCGCAACACTTATCGCTACGACTTCCAGCCTGCTGGTTACCCGCAGACCTCGGCCACGGTTAGCGTTTATAACTTGCACATGAAAGCTGGCTCGACCACGACCGACGAAGCGCGGCGATTGATTGAAGCCCAGCGCGTCCGCGACAATGCTGAGGGCCTCGTGACCGATCAGCACTTCATGGTGGTCGGCGACCTGAACGTCGGGAGTTCAGGCGACGACGCTTATGTAGAGCTCACGAATTCGCAGAGCAACAATGCTGGTCGGTCGTTTGACCCGATTGTGACGCCCGGCAACTGGGGAACCTCCGCGTTTCGATTTGTTCAAACCCAAGACCCCTGGAACGGAGCGAACTCGGGCGGCATGGATGACCGCTACGATTTCCTGCTTTGCAGCGACGGCCTTCTGGACGGAGAGGGACTGAGCTACCTGGGCAATCCCGCGATCCCTTATAGTACGACCACTTGGAACGATCCTCAACACAGCTACCGCGTTTGGGGTAACGACGGTTCGACCTATAACGCCGCCATGAAGATCACGAACAACGCAATGGTCGGCACGACCATTGCGCAGGCGCTGATGGACAGCTTGGGCGGCGAAAGCGGGCACCTTCCGCTATTCATGGATATGCGCGTTCCTGGAAAGGCGGCCGTACCAACCACGGTGATCGATTTCGGGTACGTGGACCAGAACTCGGTGGTAACGCGACCGGTCACCGTAACCAATGTTGGCGATACGGTGTTGTGGGGCCCGAACGGCGTAGCACCGCTGCTTTATTCTTTCTCCGCTGATCCGGGAGTGATCGTGCCGATTGGCACCTTCGCCGAACCCGCGGGCGGCGGCTCAGGAATGCAGAACATCACCCTGAACACCACTCAACCCGGCCGGATTCAGACCACCTTCAGGGTGCTTACCAACGACGAACTCAATCCCGAATTTGATGTCGTAGTGCGCGGAGTCGTGGTTCGTCCACTCTCACGGTAACTCTGGCATGAAGTCGGGCGTAAAATAGATAACGCATGACCCTCAAGAAATCGGCGGTGATCGGCTCCGGTGTAGCAGTTTTGTTTTTGGTTGCAGGCTTCGTGGTGGCCCAGCAGGCTGTCACTCCCTCGCCGCCGCCCAAGGCAGCGAGCGGTTGGAAAGCCGTGACCATGACCGAAGGGATGGAGCGACCCTGGGGCATCGCCTGGCTTCCTGATGGCCGCATGCTTGTCACTGAGCGCGGCGGCACCATGTGCCTCATCGAAAAAGACGGAACCCTGCTGAACGACATCATCACGGGCTTGCCCCCGGTCGAGGAGATCGGCCAGGGCGGCTTGATGGATGTGTCTCTGCACCCAGAATTCGCTAAGAACCAGTGGGTTTATCTCACAGTATCCGGCGGCACTGGTCGCGCCAATCGCACCGAGCTTTGGCGCGGCAAGCTGGTCGGCACCGAATTGCAGGGCGTCAAGCAGCTTTTCAGGGTCTCGCAAGATAAGCAAGGCGGCCAGCACTTTGGCTCCCGAATTCTTTGGTTGCCAGACGGAACCCTGCTCATGAGCATCGGCGACGGCGGTAATCCGCCGAGCATGGTAGAGGGCCAACTGTCGCGCGAATGGGCTCAATCGAAGGAGAGTCACTTGGGCAAGGTGCTTCGGCTGACTGCCGAAGGCAAGCCAGCGCCTGGCAATCCGTTCTCGGGCAGCGATGTGGCTTCAAGCATTTTTTCGATGGGACACCGCAACATCCAGGGTCTGGCGCGCGATCCGGCTTCGGGACGGATTTGGGCCAATGAGCACGGTGCGCGCGGCGGCGATGAACTGAACCTGATCGCGAAAGGGAAGAACTTCGGCTGGCCAAAGGCGACCTATAGCATCAACTACGGTGGCAGCGAGATTTCGCCCAACAAGACCCTGCCAGGCATGGAAGACCCGATCGTGGTTTGGACCCCGTGCCCCGCGCCGAGCGGGCTGGCTTTCTACACCGGCTCGCGCTATCCGAACTGGAAGGGCGATCTCTTCAGTGGCGGGTTGGCGGGCAACGACGTGCGCCGCATTGACCTGGACGCCAACGGCAAAGTGCTGGGACAAGAGCGATTGGGCATCGGCCAGCGAGTGCGCGACGTACGTCAAGGACCCGACGGTTTCCTTTATCTGCTCACAGACGAGGTCAACGGTCGACTGATCCGCATCGAACCTACGAACTAGGATCGGTAAGGAAAATCGTGCGATCGCGGTCGGTTGCCACGAGCTTGCCGTATTCGGTCTCCTGCCCTTCACGTAACGTGTAGGGCAGGTAGGTATTGGCCGCTTCATCCATGCTCTCCAAGGCGATGCAGATGGCATCGGTCGGTGTGTCCGTTTCGGGAAGCGTGATAGCAACATCGTAACCGACCGCAGCTGCCATGATGAGCCCCTCGTTGGCACGCTCGTGCAGGTTGGCAATGAGCTCCACGATCAGATCGTTCGGATCGGGGAACTCGTCGTCGCTGTAAACGCCCACCAGCTCCACTTTTCCGTCTGGCGCCATCTCCGCTCCGATCGGATAGAAACCTCCATGCTCTTCCAGCATCTGCTGAATTGCGGGAAGAAGTTCGTTAAGAAGATCGTGAAAAGTGGGCCCGGGCATTCCGGGGATTATGATCGATTTTGCGGGGCGTTCCTGTATGATAGGAGGCATGGGTTTCATGAGCGCGTTGGACGACAAATCCAAGAAGAAACACTTGCTCAGGCGATTGGGCTGGGGAGCATCGCAGGCCGAGCGTCAACGCTTCGACGGCATCTCCGTCGCCGCCATGATCGAGGTGCTCTTGAACCCGGGCACGAAGGACATCGGCCATCCCGCGCAATTCTGGTTTCGGAAAGATGAAGCGGCGGATACCGGCGCGCATCGACTGAAGCGGTTTTGGGCCCTGCAAATGGTCGCGAGCCACGATGTACTCCGCGAAAAGATGGCACTTTTCTGGCATGACCATTTCGCGGTCAGCGATGCCATGGTCGATAGCGGCTTGATGATGCACGACTACCTAGAGCGGTTACGAAGTGACCCCCTGGGCCGTTTTGAGGACATTTTGGTGAGGGTGGCCGAGAGTCCAGCTTTCTTAAGAATGCTTAATGTCGAGATGATCTTCCGCGACACACCCAACGAGAATTTTGGACGGGAAGTGCTGGAGCTCTATACGCTGGGGGTCGGGAACTACACCGAGAGCGACATCAAAGAAGTGTCGAGGGCGTTCACCGGGTGGACCTACGATGCGCCGATTTACCACATGACAGGTTCAGAAGATGACCGGCTTCGCCGCATCATCCGCACGGGAACTCCGGCGGTGAGCTTCGCTTATCTTTCAGCGGTGCATGACCCAGGCGAAAAGACCATCCTAGGCATCAAGAAGAAGTGGACGGGTCACGACGTTCTACGCTATCTGGCCAATCACCCCAAGACTGCTGACCACCTTTGCCGGAAACTATGGGGTTTCTTCGGCTCCGAGGCTGTCTCCGAATCGGCGGTCAAGGCAATGGTCGCCACGTTCTTGCAAACCAAGGGCAGCATCCGTGCGGTGATGAAAACCATGGTGGATCACCAAGATTTTTACTCCCCGGAGGTCGTTGGGCGGCTGATCAAGAGTCCGGTGGAGTACGTGATCGGCGTGACCCGAGCGCTCAACGGGGCGGCGTTGTTTAAGGGCAAGCTCTCCGTGGACGCCGCTCCCGATGAGCCGCACTCGACTGAGCTCCTTGATGCCATGGGTGCCGTGGCCTATTTCTGCGAGATCGCCGGGCAGGACCTCCTGTATCCGCCCGATGTGGCCGGTTGGAATTGGCACAAGGCGTGGATCAACACACAAACCGTTTTGCAGCGCAAGCGCTACCGTGGCATGATGCTTTGGGAGCCTTACAAAGATGCGCAAGGGAAAGACGCTTGGCGACCATCGGCATCGCTCATTTGGCTGAGGGGCGAAATGAAGCTGCGGAAGCTCGAAACGCCCGACCAGGTGATCACGGCTTTTGATGAAATCCTTGACATCCAGCTGCGGGAGACGAGCAAAGTTGCCCTTGCCGAGGCTTGGGCAAAGGGCAACGGAATGGACTCGATTCAGAACGATAACTGGTTTTCTGGCAGACTCACTGAATTGTTAGATTTCGCGCTCTTTGCACCCGAATATCAGGTGCATTAGGCGGCGCGAGCAGTTTGGGCTTCGCGGCTGATTGTCGAAAGGAACAGGGCTCGGTCGCCTTCGCTGCCGAACGTCAGCATCAGCTCCTCTCTTCGATTCGAGATCGAGTTGTGGAACCGGATGATGGCGGCGTTCTGCTCGCCGCTCAGCTTGTAAAGCGTTCCCATGTCCACCACTTGGGCGCTGCTCGGGTTGAACAGTACTCCAAAGATCGTGCCGTTGGTATCTTCGTGAACCAGGGCGATGTCGCCGCTCGGGATTTGGCGGGCTTGCAGGTTTGCGCCGTCCACCACGATGGAGTGGGTCTCATTCATGGCCAGTTTGCCAGTGGCAGCGAGGGTCAGCGAACCGAGGTCCACATGGGCAGGGGCCACTTGGCCGACGCCGCGGTGGTTGGTCGCCCGGAACACCCGGTAACCCATGCCAAACGTCAGCGCGAACGGAATGAGAATCAAAATGCTGCCGAACGCCATCTGCTGGAAGAAAAGAAGCCACGGCTTGGCGGTGTTGGGCTGGGCATCGGCCACCAGGATCAGGCTGCGATTAACCGCGAGTCCCTCCAGCTCATAGTTGTTCTTGGCAAGCTCTGCTTGGAGCGCGCTGGGGATCGGGGCGGTCATGCCGCGGACGACTTGCCAGCCGGTCAGGCTCCGCTCAGGATTCTTGGTGCGCTCAGCGACGATCACGCGGCTGCCCGCTTCTTCCACCATCAGCACCCACTCTTTGCCGTCGGCTGCTGGGAGCTCGAGTCTGGGGCGGGGGTAAACGATTCCATCCATCAGCACGAACTGGCCTGGCTTCGCGATGTCATTCGCCTTCTTGACGTCCATTTTGGCGGGCAGAACGAGCGTCGAGCTTTGAGTGCGGTGAACGTAGGTACTGACGATGGCCAGCAGACCCAAGCTAATCATCAGCAGAATGTTCAGGCCGAATGCGCCGACGCGGCGCTGCGCGAGTTGGCGGTTGAAATCGGCGATGGCTCCGAGAAAGCTAAACAGAAAATTCATAACGTGTGACCTGTCTCTGTGCTTCTGAGTCACAAGTATTGTTCCGCAATCCCCGGTGAGACATCCAGTTTTTTCGGCCCCCCACCTTGCACTGCCCAAATGTGGCGGGTATAACATAAATCCACGAGCGGGAGTAGCTCAGTGGTAGAGCATCTCGTTGCCAACGAGAGGGTCGAGGGTTCGAATCTCTTCTCCCGCTCCAATCAGTATTGAAAATAGGTCCCTTCACCGTGGCGGCGAAGGGACCTATTCTTTTGGATGTCCTCAACCCTGGCCGAAGTGAGCGTCGGCAGCGTGGATGCTCATGGTCTCACCCTCCACCGAGCCGATGAGCTCCCCATCCGGGCCGATACCCATGGCAAGCGCCTGTGTTCCGTCCGCCAGGATGTACTTCTTTCCAGGAGTGTCGTCGAAGAGCATCCAAGTCGGGCGAAGGTCGGACCACGACAGCGGCTCGGGCAAGAGCTCGATGCGCTCCAGGATTTGAGCAGCCAGAATCTCAGGGTCCAGCGTTGTGGCGGCACCGATGAGCTTCAGGCTGGTCGCGCGGTCGGCAATCTCCTCGGGCCATGACTCTTGAGAGAGGTTGAGGCCGATGCCCACGACGGGCACCTTGCGACCCTGGGGATCGGTGATCACCTCACTCAGAATGCCGCCCACTTTCTTTCCGCCCCAAATCAGGTCATTGGGCCACTGCACGCGAAGGTGCGCCGCGCCCGCGGCAGCCAGGGCAACCGCCATCCCCACCAGCCACGGCTTCGGATGATCCGCGTATTCATGAAAAATGATGCTGAGCGAGAGGGATTCTCCGTTAGGGCTGTGCCAGGTTCGCCCAAATCGACCGCGTCCCAGAGACTGGGTCTTGGCCAGGACCGCGCCCACCGTCGCTCCTTCGGCGGTGCTCAGGAACTCGGCGGCATCGTCCTGGGTCGAGGTGGTCGAATCAAGAACGACCATCCTCCGTTCTGTCATGGGCGATTTCATTTTGTGCCCCTAGGATACCGTCCCCCTTGTTTGAATGGCATCCAAGAAGGCCTGCCAGGCATCCTCGTTCGGCACGCCTTGGTAGCCAAGGAGAATTTGGTGGTTGTTGAGTACTAGCGCAATGGCAGTGCCATCGGGCGGCTCAAGCGCAAGGGACTCCAGTTCAGAGGGTGGGGTGATGAGGTTGAGGGATTCGCGCATGCTCGGTGCTGTTGTGGCCCGGATGGAATCCCAATCGGTCGGGTCGGCGATCACGATTTCCTGTACAAGAATGTCGGGCGACTCGGCATCCAGCAGCCGCCGCCAAACACCGCGATCCCGAATAGAGAGCGCGCCAAAGCCGACCACCGCCACCCACCCCCCAGAATGCAAAGCAGGCAGCGGCCATTCGCTGGCCGCCACCCGCGCTGGCTCCACGTGAGAACGCCAAAGCACCGCGACTAGCCGCCCTTTGGCAGGTGCGGCCGCAGGAATCCGGCGAAGCTAGCGGGAGTCCGGGTTTGGGTGTACACAACTCCCGGGCCAGTAAGAACCACCACGACGCCCTCGCCCGAAGTGAAGCTGCCCAGAAGACTTCGCGAGGCTCGCTTCAGTTCAAAGCCCATGCCATGCGAAAAAGCAACCAGGTGGCCAGTATCGACAACGTACGGCTGCCCGGGCTGTAGCTGGAAAGCGTGGATCGCGCCAAAACTGCTTAGCAGTAGATTTCCTTCGCCCGAGACCCGCATCATAAAGAGCCCCTCGCCCGCAAAGAAGCCGCGCAGATTGGCTTGGGTTTCGATGCCGAGGTGCAGATCGCCAGCCAGATAGCAGCCGCTAGTGACCATGAGCCCTGCACCAGGGTTGGTTTGGATGATATCGCCAGGACCACTGGGGGCCAAGAGCAATTCACCCGGACCGTGCTTGGCGATGAAAGTCGATTGGAAAACCGACTCGCCGCCCAAAAACCTACCGAGTGCTTTTCCGATGCCGCCCTGCATCTTCGATTCCATTTCGATGGTCGGCGACATGCCCATCATTGCACCGCTTTCGGCGCGTATGCCCTCGCTCGGGGCAAGAGTGACTTTGGCAACGGCGAAGCTTGGTGCGTACATGATTTCAGTGGTCATGGTTTCTTGTTTCTACCTTTTTGCAGCCCGGCTCGACCAGAATTGCGTACTATAAACTCTATGCCCCCCACTGACGCCGAACCGCGTTTCGGATTGCGTTCGGCCGCGCCAGTGGTCTGGCAACTCGCTTGGCCTGCGGTCCTTCTGAACGGAATCCAAACGCTGAACAGCGTGATCGATGCCTACTTCATTGGGCACTTGGAGCGAGCCGCGCTGACCGCACACGGCGCTGCGCTCAACATTGTTTTCCTTCTGTTCTCGCTCGGCCTTACCGTCTCGGTCGCTTCGACCGCGCTGGTCAGCCGGTTTTATGGTGCCAAAGAGCCGGGCAGCCTGCGCGAAGCGAACCGGCAATGCGTCCGGCTGGCCCACTATGTCGGCATCGGGATGGGGCTCCTGGGCGTGGTGGCCGCCTACTTTGCGGGCAGGTTCCTAGTGCCGGAGGGCGATGCGCGCGCGGCCCTGCTCTTCCGCGACTTCCTTTTGGCTTGGGCGCCGGGCATCGTCGCCAATACGCTGGTGAATACCCTCGCAGGCTCGCTACGCGGGACCGGCGACACGCGTTCGCCCCTTGTCATTTCCGGAATCCAGATCGGGCTACACATGATCTTGAATATCTTCTTGATCTATCCCGAGCACCGGCTGAACTGGATGGGGCAGGAGTTCGTGGTCCCGGCTGCCGGATGGGGCTTGACCGGTGCAGGCGCAGCCATCTCCATTTCCGCATTCATCTCGGCTGCGCTGTATTTGGGTTGGGTTCGAAAATCTGTGCTCGGTCCCAGTTGGAGCGCCAAGTTGCCCGACCCTGAGTGGGCCAAGCGGATCCTCAATATCGCCATCCCTTCGGCCTTGCAGGCCGTACTCAGGGTGGCTTCGTTCACCGTTTTCACGATGTTCCTGCGAGGAACCCCGAACGGCGGCGACGCGCTAGGCGCGCTGCGAGTGGGTATCGCCATCGAATCGGTGCTCTTCATGCCCGCGTTTGGGTTTTCGGTCGCGGCAGGGGCGTTGGTGGGGCAGAACCTGGGTGCGAATCAACCGCAGAGGGCGGCCAAGCTCGGATGGATGGCTGCGCACATGGGAGGGCTTCTGATCGGCCTGCTGAGCATCCCGCTCTACCTAGGTGCGCCCAACATCGCCGAGTTCCTCACTGGTGGCGATAAGCCGGGAATGGCAGCCGAGGCGGCCTCCTATATCCGGATTCTCATCGTCACTGAGATCTTGTTTGGCTACGCAATGGTGCTGATCGGGGCGCTTCAGGGCGCCGGCGACACGAAGCGCGCCATGTGGATATCGATCTGGTCGCTGTGGTTGGTGCGCGTGCCGCTCGCATATGTGTTGGCGGTGCCGATGGGCCTGGGCGCAACGGGCTGTTGGATCGCCCTAAGCGCGTCGCAAGCGGTGCAGGGCCTCCTCGCCATGTCCGCGTTCAAACAAGGAAAGTGGATGCTCACCAAGGTGTGATCTACATCACATCGGACCTGTGACTTCCTGAATTGGATCGCTGGACCGCATGCCGTAAAACTTACTGTGTCGGGCAAGAAAGCCCACCAGTAGGAAAACGGACATGAAACAACTGATCAATCGACGCAACATTCTCATCGCTCTCGGCGCTATCGCGATTTCGACCGCTGCGTTTGCAGGCGACCTCTGGAAACTCTCCGGGAACCTGCCGCCAGAGGAGATCAACGTTCACCGCCTGACCCTAGAGCGTGGCTCTTACAAGATCCACGGCTACGGAACAGGTTGGGGCGATCTTGACCTGGCCATCTATGACGACGACCAAGACTTGGTGGTAGCGGACCGGGATGGGGATAACACTCCCGTGGTCTATATCACAGTTCCCAGCAAGCAAGATGTGTTTATCCTGCCCTCAAACGCCGATACGAACGACTCGATTCGGTACGAGGTCTACGTTTCAGAAGACTGAGAAGGCTCCTTTCGGGCTCTGGGCGAAGCTCTTTTTCGCCCAGGGCTTGATTCTTGATGAACGATCGATATAATGAGATGACATACAGGTGAATCCTATGAGTGCAAACAAGCTTTGTTGGGTGGCGGGAACGCTTTGGTTGGCCGGGGCAATGGCCCTCGCTGCGAAGCCGAGTGGCGAGGTGGTGGCTTGGAACGAACTCGGATCGCTGCCCGACGCCATGGTGCCGACGGCATTTTCGCGCCATTTTAAGGAGCACCAGGGCTCGTTGGCGATTTTCACTGTGCCGAAAGGCATGAGCGAAGATGCGTTTGTGCGCGAGCTTAAGCTGACGGGAGCTTATCAAAATGTGGAGCCGAACGTGGTCTGCGAGCCGTGCGTCATCCCGAGTGATCCAGGCTTTGCGCAGCAATGGCACCATTTCCAGATCAGCACGCCTCGGGCCTGGGATATCAGCAAAGGCGCGGGAGTGACCATCGCTATCGTGGACACAGGCATCGACCTCACCCACCCCGAATTCGCCGGCCGTCTTGTGCCTGGATATAACGC
>JALHPH010000020.1 GCA_022842565.1 Fimbriimonadaceae bacterium | reverse complement strand
TTTGCATTGGGGTCGAGCACTTGCACGCCCATGCTCCACTTGGCTGCCCACTTCGACATGGCGAGCGAAATGAACGCTCCGCCAAAGCCGAGAACGGCCGCAAAGATCAGCAGACTAGGCAGGTCATACCCGTTGCTCGTTAGGTAAGGCCGAAGACCGAAAACCTGAACGACGATGGTAAGCATCGTGAGGATCAGGATGTTGGTGAGTATAAACAGCGCGATTCGTTTCATGTTCAATCCAGAAAGGGCTTGTTACTTATAATTACGTTTACGTATAAACAAACGTGCCAAACTGAGCCGCCTTGCGCCCAAAGTCCTTCAGTTCTACCGGTCGATTTCGCCCAGAACGATGTCGATCGACCCGATGATGGCGATCACGTCGGCCAGCAAGCGACCCTGAGCCATCACTTCCAGCGATTTCAGATTCATGAAGCTGCTGGGTCGCTCGTGCCAGCGGTAGGGCCGGTTCGATCCGTCGCTGATCATATAGAAGCCAAGCTCGCCTTTGCTTCCTTCGATGCCTGCATACGCCTCGCCGACAGGTGGGTGGAACCCCTCGGTCCACAACTTGAAGTGGTGGATGAGGGACTCCATGGAGTTGTCAAGCTCGTGACGGGGAGGAGGGGCGACCTTTCGATCCGCGGTGTTGCATTCGCCGCTCGGTAGATTGGCAATCGCTTGCTCCAGAATTTTGCAGCTCTCCTTCATCTCGGCGATTCGGACCAAGAACCGGTCGTAGCTGTCGCCATGCTGACCGAGTGGCACTTGGAAATCAAAATCTTCGTAGCTGCAATAAGGATTGGACTTACGGAGATCCCAGTTCACGCCACTGGCGCGGGCGATGGGGCCGCTGCAGCCGAGTTCGAGCGCTTGCTGCCCGGTGAGCACGCCCACGTGCTGCGTTCGCTCCATCCAAATTGGGTTTTCGACCAGCAGATTTTCGACCACCTGTAGCTCCGCTCTGAATCCGGCCAGAAAGGTGGTGAGCTTGCGGTCGAAACCCTCGGGCATGTCTCCTCGCAAGCCGCCGGGGACGATCCAGCTGGGCATCATGCGCACGCCGCTGAACATCTCGAACATATCGAGGATCTGCTCGCGCTGCTGCATGATGTAGAAGAACGGGGTCATGGCCCCGAGGTCGAGCGCGTGCGTTCCGAGCCAGACACAGTGGCTAGCAACGCGGCTCAATTCGGCTAGGATGACGCGCAGGTACTGACCACGCTTCGGCACCTCAATTCCAAGCAGCTTCTCAACAGCCAGCGCATGAGCCAGGTTGTTGCCGTTGGCGTTTAGGTAGTCCATGCGGTCAGTCATGACCACGCACTTGTGATACTGCTGATACTCGGCCTCTTTCTCCATTCCAGTATGGAGGTATCCGATCACGCATTTGCACTGAACGATGGTTTCGCCCTCAAGCTCGCAAATCACGCGCAGCACGCCGTGGGTGGATGGGTGCTGAGGACCCATGTTCACGACCATCGTGTTTTCGCCAGTCCGCTGGAACACGGTTTCGGTGGAGGGTAGGAAGGTGTTCTGGCTCATCTCGTTGCCTTTGGGCGAGTCTACCGCGTGCGCCCCAGAAGCGCATGCGGGCACAAAGAGAAAGAGCGTTGAGGAAAATCCTCAACGCTCTCTCAGGTTTAAGTTACCCGCGAGGGTTACTTGGTCGTGCCCGAGGCTTGGTTGGCAGCATTGCCAGCGTCGCCGCTTGCTGCAGCTCCACCGCCACCTGGGCTAGCAGTTCCTTCCATTGTGGGAGGATTTGCCTTCAGCTCTTCGGCGCTAGGGCCTTCAAGCTTGCCAGGTCCGGACTCACATCCGGCAAGAACGATTGCGAAAGCTGCAATGAGAATTCCGATGGTTTTCTTCATACGACTTTACTTTACCTTTCTCTTTAGTTGGGCCACAGTCGCTTCAGAGCGAACGTGCCACCACCAAGGTCGATGCCTTCGGTGATTCCGCCGCGCCACTTGACAGCCTTAGCCGAACCGTCAGTTGCCACGTAGTTCGTGGAACCGTCTGGCCAGGGGAGGCCGCCGTCGCAGCTTGGGAATCCGTCAGCACCCTTGGGGTCATCGCCACCGGCGCATCGGGTCTTTCGCTTGCGAGCGTGGGGGCCAATGTAGTTGGTGCCGGAGAAGACGTTCAGGGTTGGGTCAACCCAGGTGCCGTTCAGCCAGAAGTAGTTCATGACGTTAGCAGCTGGAACGAAGCCCCAACCGTAGTTCCATAGACCGCCTTCCGAGATCATCACCATGTCGGACGGATTGTTCACAGCGCTCACGCTGAGCGAAGGAGCAGTGATCTGGTTACCCCAGGTCACGCCAGTCGCAAAACCAACGCCTGCGATACCGTCGAAGCGGCGCTGTTGACTGTTGGTCATCGAAGTCGACTGGAAGAAGAACGCATTACCGCTAGCGGCGCTGGTTGCAGCGACGTTGTGCGCTGCTGCGCGCAGCGGCATACCCCAGTGCGATCGCGACTGGTAGAACCAGGGGTTGATCGGAGTTGTCGGTGGGAATTGCTTGACCTTCGGGTGCTGGAACAGAGCCCAGTTCTTCACGTAGGGTTGGCACATGCCTTGCCACATGTCGAAGTCAGCATTGCTCGAGAACCGCACGCTGAGCGGGAACGTGTCGTCCACGTCGCCGGCGTACATGATCGAAGCCAGACCGTTTTGCTTGACGTTGCTCAGGACTGTGGTGTCCTTGGCAGCTTCGCGCGCTTGGCTGAGCACAGGGAAGAGGATCGCCGCGAGGATCGCGATGATCGCAATGACGACGAGAAGTTCAATAAGCGTGAACGCCTTGCGCTTCATCATTATTATTCCTTTTGGGCATTTTTGAGCCGGTCCCTTGGCTTCGCAGACTTCAAACCACTCAGAAGTGGCCTGCTCCGCATATGATGTCGCCCTTAACCGAGGTCAAAGGTCCCAGCATCATACGACACAATTTCTCTGAGTGCAAGGGTCGGGCCATACTTTTTTCAAAAAAAGTTTTCCGAAGCGGGAACTTCCTTAACAAAGACATGGTACGCCCTGTATCCGGTAGGACGAAATCACCCTGGACTTGTTCCAAAGTTTTTTTACGGGCGCGTAAAAATTACCGGCCGGAAACGTCTTCCGAACCTGTTTTGCCGTCGAAGCTCTCGCCAGCGTGCGGCATCGAGACATCCTCAACCGCTGGACCTCTGGTTTCTTTGTCAAAGAGAACGTCCTCGCCGCCCAGCGGATACTCTTTCCGCAGCGGGAATCCGATCCAGTCGTCTGGCAGCAAGAACCGTTCGGTCTGCTCGTTGCCTCTAAAGACCACTCCAAAGAGGTCCCAGATTTCGCGTTCGGGGTATTCAGCGCCCAAAAAGATGTCCTTGATGCTGTCTACGATGTCGCCGTCGTTGACCGCGACCTTCACAAAGATGCGCGAGTAGTGCTTCAGCGACATCAAGTTGTAGATCACCTCGAAGCGCTCGCTCTCTGCGAAATCTCGCTGGTGGGTCCAGGTGCTGTAGTCAGCACCGACACATTCACTGAAATAGGAATATTGAAGCTCCGGATCGTGCTTCAGAAAACTGATGACATCGCGAAGCGATTCGCGGCGAATGCAGAGAAAGGTGTCTCCCCGATACTCCTTCACCTTCAAAATGGCGTTCGGGAAGCGCTCGCGAACCCGAACGGCTTCCAATCGCTCCTCGCCGACCATTGGATCGGGCATGTTTTAGACCCGCCCCCCGGCAGGAACAGGATTCAGGACCTCAGTGGGGCCAGGCAATTCATCGCCGAGCTTGCTTGCCGAAAGCGAAACCTCTTCTTCCCAGTTGAGTGCATCGATCTTCAGCACATACCAGTCGCCAATGATCCACAGCACCATATAGACGAGGAATGCGATGAGGCTGAAAGTCTGGAACTGCAGATCCAACGCAGGCGAACCCATGCCGGGGTTGACAAACACGGTGAACCAGCTCCAAAGGAACACGACTTCAATGTCAAACAGGATGAAAATCATCGCCACCAAGAAGAATTTGATAGGGAATCGCTCGCGGGCGTCTCCGCTTGGCGCAACTCCGCACTCATAGGGTGACTCCTTGTACGGAGTCGCTTTTTTGGGCCCGAGCACCCAGCTCAGGGTTACCATCGCGCCACAAATGGTGGCAGCCACCACCGCAAGGATCAGAATGGGCGTGAAGTCGACGCTCATGATCGGATTCTACTCAAAATTGGCCCAACTCATTCACAGTACAATCGGATCTCTATGGGGCCAATTGAATCGCTTCGCCGGGTGATGGAGCATGAACCGCTCGATCGAGCCGAAGCACGAGGGGTGATGACCAGCATTATGGAGGGCGCTTGGACCGATTCCCAGCTCGGCGCGCTACTCGCTTCCTTAGAACTCGCTGGTTACACGCCCGGACTTTTGGCTGGCTTTGCCGAAGTCATTCGAGCCAGGCTAGACCCCGCTCCCGAGGATCTGCTCGAAATTGTGGACACCTGCGGCATGGGCGGCGGTCCTAGCACGCTGAACCTGAGTACGGGCGCGGCGATCTTGGCGACGGCATGCGGTGTTAAGGTGGCCAAGCACGGCAATCGGTCGGTCACCAGCACGTGCGGCAGCGCCGATGTCCTCGAAGCCCTCGGGATCGATCTGGAAGCCGATCCCTATGCATCACTCCGAGAGATCGGAATCGGGTTCTTCTTTGCTCCCAAGTTCCACTCCGCGCTCAAATCGGTTGGGCCGGTGCGCAAGCAGCTCGGCTTCCGCACTATCTTTAATGTCCTTGGTCCCCTGCTGAACCCAGCGGGCGCACGCCGACAGCTGATTGGCGTCAGCAAAACCGTGCTGCTTCGGCCGGTCGCCGAGGCGCTTGCACTGCTCGGAACGGATCATTCGTGGGTGGTTCACGGCGATAACGGACTTGATGAGATCTCGGCCAGCGGCCCCAGCCGGGTGGCCTACGCCTCCGAAAACGGAGTGCACTACTTCTCCGTGGAGCCCGAGACGTTCGGCATGGAGACGATCCCGCTCGAAGAATACGCCGCCCAAGCAACGGTCCCGGAAAACTCTGACGCGCTGGTCGAGGGGATTTCGGGCCGCAGCCTAGACCGCTTGCACGCGATGGTTCCGAACGCGGCCGCGGTCGTGTTCCTGGCCGGGGCTGCGCCCAACCTGGAGCAAGCCGCGCTCACCGTCATCGAAGCCGTGGGCAAGGGCCTTCCGATGCAGGTTCTGGAGGAGTGGAGGAAGTTCCGGGCTTGAATTCGCTGCTCGAAAGGATCGTCGCCCAAAAGCGTTTTGAAGTCGCTGCGCTGCCAGAATTGGAAGCGCCAACGGCGAGTGGAGGTCGATTTCGGGCTGGGCTTCTCGCTTCCCCGCGCAAGCCAGCGCTCATCGCTGAGGTGAAAAAGAAGAGCCCCTCGCACGGGACAGTCTGGGAGCATTTCGACCCAGTCGCCATCGCCCTCGCCTACGAACGAGCTGGGGCTTCCGCGCTCTCGGTGCTCACCGATGCCGAGTTCTTTGGCGGAAGCCTCGCTGATCTGAAAGCGGTCAAACAAGCCGTGGGCTTGCCAATTCTTAGAAAAGACTTCGTGATCGATGCCAAGCAGGTTCATGAGGCGGCGATTGCCGGTGCGGACGCAGTGCTGCTCATCGTAAGGTTGCTTGATCAGCCGGAGTTAGCAGACCTCCTTGCGACGGCCGAACGCGTGGGGCTGGATGCGCTCGTCGAAGTCCATACTGAAGAAGAAGCCGCGTACGCAGTGGAGGCAGGAGCAACCCTCATTGGAGTCAATCACCGCGACCTCGATACGCTCAAGATTGACCTCGGCCTGACCGAACGCGTCATTCCGCTCCTCCCAAAGGGCACCCTCAGAGTGAGCGAGAGCGGCCTGAGTTCACCCGCCGATATCCGGATGGTCCAAAGCTTCGGCGCGGACGCCGTGCTCATCGGCGCGGCCTTCGGCACCGCCGATGCCATTGAATCCCGGCTGACCGAGGTGATGGGCTGGGCCTAATCGTCAAGCTTTGCGGCTTTCGCAACAGCGATGACATCCAGTACGCTTTCGACCTCGGGGCGGATTACGTGGGAATCGTCCTGCATCCGGGCAGCGTTCGATATGTGGAACCCGCGACCGCGTTGAAATTGCTTCAACAAGCAGAGCATCCCGAGCGAATCGTCGCAGTGTACGGTGGAGAGCCCGGGCCTGAAGCCAAAGAATTCAGCACTATTCAATCTTGGGATGACCCCAGCTATCACCCGTGCTGGTGGGCCATCGTCCGCGCGGACGAGCAGGACGCAAAAGCAAAACGGATCAGACCGATTTCGACCGCGAGCGGCTGCGTTTTGGATGCGCCCGGACCGGCATTCGGTGGAACCGGAACCCCAGCCGACCCAAGCCTGGCATCAACACTGAGTGCCAGCCTCCCAAAGCCGGTGATCCTTGCCGGAGGGCTGGGGCCAGAAAACGTAAAGCAGATGATCGACCAAGTACGTCCAAACGGGGTCGATGCAAGCAGCAGCCTCGAATCAGCACCGGGGCAAAAGGATCGCGCCAAGATCGCCGCCTTTATGAAAGCGCTTCATGAATGGAGCAAAGAGGAAAAGATGCGGGGACACTGAAAGGAGAGCAAAGCGCGCCCCCGCCATTCCTTGCCCAAGCAGAACTCACTTAGATCGAATCTGGGGCCTCATGGGACTCCGTGCGAGTTTTGACCTTGGTTAAATCAACTATACACCAGTAATTTTCACAGGGTGGGGGCAAAAGCCCAGTTTTTTTAGAAAATATCCTCTTAATGTGGCTGGCATGCAACTTTGAGTGAAGGGTCCCGGTCCAAGCCGGGGGTGTATACTGGCACCCGCACGAAAGGGCCATGGCAACTTGCCATGGCCATCAATCATACGGAGGCAGCCTGGCTTGGAAGCCGCAATCGAAATCAAACAGCTGGTAAAGACTTACAAGTCGAAAATCGGAGATATCAATGTTGTCGATCATATCGACCTCGAAGTAGGAAAAGGCGAAATTTTTGGCTTCTTGGGGCCAAATGGAGCCGGAAAGACCACGACCATCAAGATCCTGCTCGGCATCATTTATGCCGACGGCGGAGATGCGCGCGTGCTCGGCCGCGAAGTCGGGGATATGGCTATCCACAAGAAGATCGCCTATCTGCCGGAAAAGCCCTACTACTACGAGCACATGACCGGCATCGAGATTCTGCGGTTTTACGCGAGTCTTTTCAAGATCAAGGACGAAGCGAAGCTGAAGGGACTCCTAGAGCGAGTGAACTTGGCGAACGATGGACACAAGACCATCAGCCAGTACTCGAAGGGAATGCAGCAACGAATCGGTCTTGCCCAGAGCCTCATCAACGATCCGGAACTTCTCTTTTTGGATGAGCCGACCGGAGGCTTGGACCCCATCGCTCACATCGAAATCCGCGACCTCATCTTGAACATGCGTGAAGAAGGCAAGACAGTCTTTATCAGCAGCCACGAGTTGAGCGACGTTGAGCGCATCTGCGACCGTGTTGCAATTATCAACAAGGGGCGAATCGCCAGCCAGGGCCGACTCGAGGACCTTCTGAAGGGCGGTCGCTACGAGATCACCGCAAGCGGTGTCCCAGAGGGACTTGCCAAGTCCATCCAAGAACCAGACACCCTCGTGAGCTTTAAGGATGGTCGCCTCATCGTCGACATGCCCGATACAACCTCACCCAATGCGGTCATCGAGGGCATCCTTGCCGCCAAGGGGTCGGTGATCAGTGTAATCCCGCGCCGAAAGCGGCTCGAAGACCTTTTCGTGGAAACCGTCCGGCAGAAGAACGAAGAAGAAAAAGCAGGAGGGCGCAAGTAACCATGTCTGTCATTCTTTCCATCGCGAGCACCACGCTCGGCGAAGCTATTCGTCGCAGAGTCCTGCTTGTCATTCTTCTCATCGCTTTGGGCAGCCTCATCATTGCCCCTGGACTCAGCGTTCTGCAGCCACGCGGTCAGCAAGCCGCCATCACCTCGCTCACCATGGGCATCATCCAGATGACCAGCGCACTCATTGCGATTGTGCTGACCGTCTATATGATCCCGAATGAGATCGAACGAAGGACGATCTACACGATCCTGTGTAAGCCGGTTCAGCGCTGGCAGTTCGTGGTCGGCAAGTACCTAGGCGCGGTCGCAGCACTCGGCATGATGATTTTCTTCATGACCCTGGTGCTTATTTTCGTCACAAGCTTGAATTCGGGCTTCGATATCGCCCGCGTCCAAGAGCTCGTGAAGGGGCCGTTCATGTACTTCTGGCAGATGGCAATCCTTTCGGCCGTCGCGATGATGTTCAGCACTTTCGTCACGCCGCTCGTCAACTTCTTCCTCAGCAGCGGAATTTTCATCGCCGGAACAGTGTTTTCTTCAGTGTTCCAAAGCTTCATGGAGAACCGCGGAACCAACGAGTTGACGAAGACCCTGGCCAGCGCGGTCCAGTACATCATCCCAAATTTTGCGCTGTACAACGTGCAGAATCCGATCATCAACCCGGGCCAGGAAATCGTCAACGAGTTTGGATACTACTTGCAGAGCGTCGGTTATGCGCTCCTGTACGTAGTCGGCCTGTTGGTTGTGGCGATCCTGATCTTTGATCGACGCGAGGTTTAACGCACGATGAGAATTCCGAGAACCAAACTTTGGACCCTAGTCGGGGGCATCTTCCTTGCGCAAGGTGCCATCCAAATGTTCGGGGCGCTTCCGCTGTGGAACCAGAACTACAAGCCGAAAGGCCAGGTGTCCTCGAACCTGTCGCCGGACCAGATGATCCTTGCCTTTGCAGGCATGCGCGAGATGATCGCGAACATCCTTTGGGTTCGGGCCGACACGTTCTTCGACCAAGGAATGTACGACGCCGTTCTGCCCATCATCCGGTTGACCACTTGGCTGGACCCCCGTGCGATCGATATCTATGCCACCGGAATGTGGCACATCGGCTATAACTTCACCGACGAACAATCGCGTTCGGATCGACGCTACATCCCTTCGGCATTGGCGCTCGGCGCTGAGGGCTCCCGAAACAACCCGGAGACTTACGAAATGTTCTTCGAGACCGGTTGGATTTGGCACCACAAAATCGCCGATGGATTCCCGAAAGCGGTCTACTGGATGGAAGAAGCGCGCAAGCGACCCGACTTGCCCCCCGCACGCGGAAACATCCTATCGATGGCTTACCAGCGCAATGGCGAGCTGGACAAGGCCCTGGACTTGATGTATAAGCAGTATGATGCTGCCGCCAAGCGCGTTCTGGAAGGCGGAGAATATGGCGATCGAAACCAGCGCGATACTGTCGGCAACAACATCAACGTGATGCTGGGCCGAATGTCTCAGCGCGGCGCTTTCGCCAAGCCCGGCGAAAAGCCGCCGGTCCCCTTTGACACCGATCCCAAGTTCGATGTGGGCTTTACGGCACAGGTCACTATTCCTGAGCCCGCTCAGCTGCGCATCCGGGCGACTTGGAACGTTCGCCCGGTCGGAACTCGCGTCCGAGTGATTCTGCGTGATGCAGACTATCCGAACGCCATCCCCGGCGGTATGGTGTGGGACGCAACGAACGAGGTTGCGCTCGATCCCCCAAAGAACTTGACCTACATGCAGGATGACAACCTGTTCTTCCGCAACCGACGCGCCGACAAAACCATCGACATGAGCCGCGACCCGACCATGTACCCGCTGGTCTCAGATAAGTACTATCTAGAGTTCTACTACAACCCCCGGATCGCACCGCCGCACATTCAGGACAAGTTCAGCTGGAGCGGCGAGGGAATGACCGCGAAGCCGGAATTCCTGAACACCGAAATTCGTGAGGGCCAGCGAGTGGTCTTCTATCGGATGGAGTTGACCCGCGACATGCTGCGCCGAACCGGCGATTGGCTCGACAAAGTCCCTGTTTTTGCGACGCCTTACTTCGAAGAAGATCGCGTGCGAAACACCGACGATAACTTGATCCAGGTTCCCGGTATCCTAGCGGAGCCGTAATACCTGAAGACCAGGGTGCCGGCATCGGCGGAGGAGCCCCGAGCTTCTCCGCCGGGTACCGCGCGGCAGCAGGCCGTCGAATCCCGTCAGGACCGGAAGGTAGCAGCGGTAAGGCGATCCTCTGTGCGATGCGTTCTACCCGGCACCCCTAAAAACTAAACCCTCTAATGCCCTCCCGATGAGCCACATCGCACTCTACCGCAAGTACCGAAGCCAAACCTTCGAGGAATTGGTGGGGCAAGAACACGTCATTCGGACTCTGCGGCACGCCATCGATCGCGGCACGATCCACCACGCTTTTCTCTTCACCGGCCCTCGTGGAACGGGGAAAACCTCGACCGCGCGGCTGATGGCGAAGGCGCTGAACTGCGTCAACGGCCCCACGGGATCGCCATGCGGGAATTGTCACATTTGTACAAGTATCGCAAATGGATCTTGTATTGATGTCATCGAAATGGACGCCGCTAGTGAGGCCGGCGTGGATGACGTGCGCGAAAAAATCGTCGACGTGGTGCAGTACCGCCCGACCCTCTGCCGCTACAAAGTCTTCATTATCGACGAGGTCCACGACCTTTCGTCGAAGGCGTTCGATGCCCTGCTGAAAACCATCGAAGAACCGCCCGGGCACATTGTCTTCGTGCTTGCGACCACCGAACTCCATGCCGTCCCACCGACCATCCAATCTCGGTGCCAAAAGTTCACGTTTTACCGGGCAAACCTATCTCAAATTGTGGAGCGGCTGGAGTTTGTACTGCAGTCGGAGGGCCAGGCATATGATCCTGCTGCCGTCCACCGGCTCGCCCGATTAGCAGATGGTGGCTTCCGCGACGCGCTTTCGCTGTTGGAGCAAATGCTGGCCACTGCGCCCGAAGCCCTGACGCTTGATCTGGTGGTCGAGCAACTGGGCCTCTTCAGCGATGACATGGTCGACCAACTTGCCGTCGCCATCCATCGGGGGCAGGTCGACAGAATCATTGGACTGGTTGACGAAGCCTATCGAATGGGCCGCGATGCGCAGGGAATGGTCGAGGCTCTTCTGGAACGGCTCGCTGAACTCACGCGGGTCAGCTATGAGCTGCGCGATCCCCAGGGCGGCGATGCCTCGACCGACACCCACCTCCGGGGTGTCGCCAAGGAGTTTGGTGAGCTCGGGATTCTGCGGCTCCGCGAG
>JALHPH010000019.1 GCA_022842565.1 Fimbriimonadaceae bacterium | reverse complement strand
AGCTGATTGTAATTTTGGGCGGGGATCATTCCGAGTTTTTCGCACGCCACGACCACAGGCATCAGGAGAAAGCCGAGCGCAGTGCGAGGCGGTTGACCGGCTGGAATCTGAATGAGAGGGAAGCCGTCCGCCTGAATCAACCCAGCCAGCTTGCCTCCGCTGGTGATGCCAATCACGCTGGCGCCGCGTTTGCGGGCGTCGGCATAGGCGCTGAGAGTCTCTTCGGTATTACCACTATAGCTGCAAGCAAAGATGAGCGAATCCGACCCGACGAAGGCGGGAAGGTGATAGTCGCGGTTGACCATGAACGGCACTTTGGCCTCGGCCTCGAAGAGTGCGCGAACAAAGTCGCCGCCCGCCGCCGAACCGCCTAGACCGGTGAGCATCACGAGATCGGGCCGGACCGAGCCAGACGCCAATGGCGCGGCCTGCGCAATGGCAACCGCTTGGCGCACTTGGTCAGGAAAAGACTCGGTCAGACCCAGCATTTGCTTGGGGTCTAACCGAGTGACGAAATCGCGAGAATCGAGTTGAGCGGCGGCATCCATGCCGACAAGGATACCGGCTTACTCGTCTGCGAAGGGATCGTATTCGTCGAGATCGGCATCGGTGCGGGGGGCACCGGCGGCTGCACCAGTGGCGGCAGGAGCGCCACCATCTTCGCGCGGGCGGTCGAGGCCCTGCACATTATCGGCGATCACTTCGACGACTTCGCGGTTGGTGCCATCGCTTGCTGTGTATTTGCGGCTTTGCAGTCGACCATCGACGGCAACGAGTCGCCCTTTCGAGAGGTACTTCGCAACGTACTCCGCGGTTTTATCCCAGGCGGTGACTCGGAAGAAGTCGGCATCGGGGGAGCCATCTTGCGGCTTGATTCGCTTCGAAACGGCCAGCGAGAAGTCGCAGACGCTCTTGCCCGTATTCGTTGAGCGGAGCTCGGGGTCTCGCGCCAAACGCCCCACCAAAACAACACGATTGATCATGACCGCCCTATTTTATGCCGGAACTTAGTTTTCTCGCAGGAACACGCGATGGCGAATGATGGTGTCATCGTTTCGCATCTGGCGGTTCAGCTCGTAGGGGGCTGCGGCAGGAGCTTCGAAGTGCATCATGATGTAGTTGCCTTCTTTGTGGCCATTGATCTCGAAAGCGAGCTTCCGTTTGTCCCACTTGCCAGCGTGCTCCACGGTACCGCCCTGAGATTCGACAACACCCTTAAATTTGTCCGCGATCTGCTGGACTTGGGCATCAGTGTGGCTGGCCGCCACGATGTAAAAAGCTTCGTATCTGCGCGTATTCATGGTCTCTTTGGTCTTGCGGCGATGGCCCAGCGGCCATGGCAGAGGGGCGCAGTATACCTCGCCCAGCAAAGACAGTCATCACCCTACGCTCCCGTCCCAGTACAAATAACATGACATACCCCAAAGCAGTTAAAATTATTGAACTTTTCGGACACTTCGGCGAAATCGATACTATAATGAGTCACTGCTGTGGCGTGAATACGCCCAGAAGGAAGAGGTTCTAAATTATCATGAGGAGAATTTCCACACTATTGCTTTCGGCGGGTGCGCTGCTTGCGAGTTCGGTGGCATTTGGTCAAGTCACGATCAATGTTGCTGGACCACAAGACCACTTCGATGCTGCTGGCGACTCGAGCAACGTCATCGTCAGTAACGTTGCAACAACGACGACTGCCTTCAAATTGAGCGCAGTCCCTACCCTGAACACCGGCACGGTCACCGTGCTGATCAACGGCTCCTTCGGTAGCGAAGCCCAAGTGCGACTCCGCAACTCGGCGCACACTGGGGCTAACGATTTCGCCGATCTGCGCGTTTTCGACTTCGGAATTAGCTTCACTTCGGGCACGGTCGTCAACGACTTGAACACTGCTCCAGTCATGACTGGCGGCCTGGTTGGCAAGACTATCCCTGCCAATTCCACTTGGAGCATCGAGTTCTTTGACTCATTCGATGATGGTGCTGACGCGGCTGACGCGAACTCGAGCAACATCAGCTTCACGCTGAACGCTCAATCGACGACCCCTCCGACCTCCACAGACTTGGGCACCCTGCCAGCTGGTCTCACGACTGGCACAGCGACGCACGCTGCTGGCGAAATCAAGTGGTACAAGTTCACGTTGGCTACTCCGATCACCACGGCCAACCTTGGCTTCTTGGACTTGGACACCGAAACAACCGTTGACTTCGCCGATACCGAAATCGGTCTTTTCGATGACGATGGTGACTTGATTGCTAACGATGATGATGACGGATCGCTGAACCTGAGCCAACTGAGCTTTGGCCCTGGTGCATCTGCACGACCGCCATTCAATGGTTCAGCAGCGTATAACGGTCGCGATGGCGAACTAGCTGCAGGTACGTACTACCTTGCAGTGGGTGGCTTTAATGTCACGTTCGTCGGCGGCTTTGGTGCCACGTCGAGCTCCACCGTTGCTGGAAACATCAACGTCCGCATCAACCGGGGCACGGGTACGGCACCGCAGCCGCCCACTGCTGAAGACCTCGGCACGCTGGCTCAAGGCCTGACCACTGATACCGAGAACCTCGGCGCCGGCGCTGTGAAGTGGTACAAGTTCACCACGACCACCGCGACGTCCTCCTCGTTCTTCTTCGACATCGACACCGTCGGCACCACCGCCTTTGGTAACAATGACACCGAGCTCGGTCTCTATTCGAGCACCGGTGCGCTCATTGCGACTGACGACGACGACTGCGACATTCTGCTGAGCCAACTCTCGTTCGGCGTGGGTGCTCCAGGCCGTGCTGCCTATGGCGATGGCGACGAGTTCCTTGGAGAAGATGGCGACCTACCTGCTGGTACCTATTACCTGGCCGTAACCGGCTTCAATGGTGAGTTTGGTAACGGCTGGTCGGCAACCAACTCCGACACCGACTCCGGCCCTGTGGTCATCAACCTCCGTTACAACGGCGGTCACGGCGGCGGACCTGGTGGCGACTTCACCGGAACGATTACTCTGGAAGATACCGACGCTGACGTTTCCGACGAGACGGTCACCTTCGAAGTCGTCGATCCGTTCCTTGGAACGGTGGCAACCTTCAGCACCACGCTGAACGCTGACGGCACCTTCGCTACCTCGACCACGGCTCCTGACGGAAACTACACCGTGTTCGTGAAGGGCGACACCTTCCTGAAACGCGCAGTCGCTGGCGTGAACATCACTGGCGGCGCTGCCGTTGTGATTGCAACGCTGATGAATGGCGACATCAATGGAAACAACGAAGTCGGTCCTGAGGACTTCGCGTTGCTCGCGCCTGCATTCGGTAGCTTCCTTGGCGATCCGAACTACAACGCAGCTGCAGACCTCGACGATAACGACGAAGTAGGCCCAGCTGACTTCGCGATCCTCGCTGGTAACTTTGGCGAATTCGGCGACAATCCTTGATTCGCTGAAGAAATTTGGCCCCGCTGGAGCAATCCAGCGGGGCCAAATCTTTTTGCTTTCAGTAAAGGCTACTCGAGGACGACGCCGTTCACCGAGAGCGAGAACTTGGAACCGAGAAGATCGCAAGAGGTCCGGCACAGCATCATTCGGCTCAAGAAGATCTCGAAATATTCCATGACAGTTGCCACAGAAGTATCGATTTCCAGCACCAAGCTAATGACGCGGCGATGCGAGTCTTGCTCCACGCGGCTGCGGGTGACGGCGGCGTTGACGCGGTCATGGATGTCATAGCTCTCCAGGATAGGATTTTGAACCCGACTTCGGTGGACGTCGCTCTTATCAGCGATGATCAGCGCTGCCGACATGGGGCTGACGGCGATGCCCGCCGATTCTTCATGATTGCCAATCGCGCCCAGGATCGGCGCGATTTCGTGAGCGGGCATCCCGAGCTCATTCAGTAGCGTGAACGCCATGGCCGCGCCGTGGGCAGGGTGGCCATGGCGAGCAATGACGTTACCGATGTCGTGCATATAAGCCGCAATTTGGCCCAGTTCAATGGTCCGCGCCGGAAGCCCGTGAGCCTCCAGGATCAAACGTGTGATGTTGGAAACGACTCCTGCGTGGCGGTGGCCATGTTCCGTGTAACCCATGGCTCTCATCACCTCGTTAGCGCCCTCGATGAGTGCCCGGATTTTGGGATCCTCCTTGATCTGCCGCAGGGTGATTCGGTCGTCGGAGAGTTGCAGATTTTCCATAATCCTCAGTTGTGCAAAAAATAGGACCGGGGTGATGATAGCCCCGGTCCAGTATAGTCGCGTTGCGGAGCCTTAGGGGAAAATGCCCCGGGTGAGCGTCGCATCGGCCACGCGCTTAACGCCGATGATCATGGCTGCGGTGCGCATGTCAGTCTTATAGGTGTCGCGCGATTGGCGGACTCCGTCATAGGCGCGCTTCATGATCGATTCGAGCTCTTCGTTGACGCGAGATTCGTTCCAGAAGAAGTTCTGGAGGTCTTGCACCCACTCGAAGTAGCTGACGATGACGCCGCCAGCATTGGCCAGGATGTCGGGCACCACAAGCACGCCGCGGTCGCTGAAGATGTTATCAGCTTCGTTGGTTGTCGGGCCGTTTGCACCCTCGACGATGAGCTTCGCTTTAACCTTGTCGGCGTTTTGTGCGGTGAGCTGCTGAGCAATCGCGGCGGGAATCAGGATGTCGCAGTCCAGTTCGAGCAATTCTTCGTTGCTGATCTGGTCGCATTCCTTGTATTCGGCCAAGCCGCCGTCGCGGCCGGAGAATTCGTGGAAGAGCTTCTCGATGGGAAGCCCCTTCGGGTTGTGAATGGCACCACGGGCATCACTCACACCGACAATGACTGCTCCATCTCGCTCGCCGAGCAATGCGGCAATCGAGCCAACGTTTCCGAAACCCTGAACGACGACGCGCTTGCCAGCGAAGTCCATGTTGAGGTCTTTGCAAGCTTCATGGGCGGCGACGATGACGCCTCGGCCGGTCGCTTCCACGCGGCCCAGCGATCCGCCGAGCGGGATGGGCTTACCCGTGACGACGCCTGGAACCGTGTAGCCGACCTGCATGGAGATGGTGTCCATGATCCAGGCCATGACTTCGGGATTGGTGCCGATATCGGGGGCAGGGATGTCGCTGCGCTCGCCGATGATCATGTTGATTTCGCTCACGAACCGGCGCGTGAGCTTCTCCAGTTCGCGCTTCGAGAGCTTCTTGGTGTCCACACGAACGCCGCCCTTGGCACCGCCGTACGGGATATCGGCGACCGCGCATTTCCAAGTCATCCACATGGCCAATGCCCCGGTTTCTTCCAGGTCCACGTCTTGGTGGTAGCGGATGCCGCCCTTAGTTGGACCACGGCTCGTGTTGTGCTGGCAGCGATAGCCTTCAAAGACCTTGACCGAGCCGTCGTCCATGACGACGGGGAAGTTCACGATGACCGATCTTTTGATGCGTGAAAGGACTTCGTGAAGGCCTGGGTCGAGGTTGAGAAGTTTGGCGGCATGGGCAAGCTGTGTCCTCGCCTGTTCAATGACTTGAGTTCCACTCATGTATACACCGTTGTATGTTTAGATTCCGGCCGATTTCACTTTCAGTGTTCGGCGCAAAAGAGCAAGGAGCGGCACGGCTAAAACACCATTGTAAACCGCAGTCGCCAAGCTCATCTGAAGGTACCCAACAACAGAGGTCGTCGGCCCGAGGGTAGCGCCTGGATTTACCAAAAGCAGCAGTACCAACGCGACGAGCGTACCGGCCACCACCGCGACTGCACCCAGAATCGCTCCGACTTCGATGCCCACACCCAGCACGCGGTGCACCAAGTAGGCCGCAATGCACAAAGAAAACACCAGCGGGCCGTAGTCCGAGCCGAGCAGAGCGCCCTGCAGGATTGCTGCGCCAAATGCGGCCCAAATGACCCCCTTCGCAGGGAGCGCAAGCGCTAGCGAAAGTGGGACGAGAATGAAAAAATGAGGGGTCGCCCCGAATACGCCCATTTCGTTGGCCAGCGCGGTCTGAAACACAGCGGCGAAAAGCAAGGCCAAGAGCGAAACGATGAGGCGTTGCATTATTGCCCCACCACCAGGACTTCGCGGACATGCGCCATTTGGACGTTCAAGCGGACACGGAACTCTTCGATTCCGAACTCGGGTTGACTGAGACGCTGTTCAATGCGGCCGATAGGAATGTAAGGGGGGATCGTTTCTGAGAACGTGCTGGTGGTGACCTGGTCTCCAGGCTTCAGGTGAGTGGCGCTTTCGGCGTTTCCGAGAGTCATGCGGCCAGAGGTGCTACCGCGGATGAGGCCCGCGACTGGCGGTTGGCTCATCACCATCGCGCCCATGCGAAAAGCTGGACTCGTGGCGAGCAATACATATGCCCGGGAACCCGAGATCGAGTCGATTCGACCGACTAAGCCGTCACCGTTGATCACCGCATCACCCGCTTTGACGGGCTGGCTCCCGTCAAAAATGATCTGAATGCGGTGCTGGCGGACGTCATAGGCCACGACCTCGGCGGGGACCTTACGGCGCGCTTCTAACGCCTGCAACCGATTCATCCGACGCAGCACGTTGATGCGCTCTTCGAGATTCCTGATGACTTCGTTGTATTGAGAATTGGCCTGCATCTGCGCGCGGAGCCGCTGGTTTTCAGAAACCAAGGCTCGCGATTGTGTGAAACCCTGGAAGCTTGCGTTGATCTGGTCCAGACCGCCACGGATCGCCTGGCTCAATGGTAGAACGACGGGCCCAATGATGCGGCTGGGGTAGTCCATCTGGCCCTGATCGCGAAGCGAGATTTGCCAACGCCCTAGCGCCGCCCCGGCCAAGCACAGGACGGCGATAATGAGCAGCTCTTGAACCGGATTGTTCTCTACGCGTTTGATGAGGTCGAGCGCTCCAGCATGCGCCGGATGGTGGGGCTTGCATGGAGCGCTTCGAGCATCTTGCCGGTGCCGATGACGACGCAGCTCAAAGGATCGCGGGCCACGCGCACGGGCAGCCCCGTTTCCTCTGAGATAAGCCGATCGAGCCCCCTGATGAGCGCACCGCCACCGGCAAGGACGATTCCATCGTTGTACGCATCGGCCGCCAATTCTGGGGGCGCGGCTTCGAGGGTTAGCTTGATTGCTTCAACAATGGCGTTGACGGGTTTGGAGATGGCCGAACGAATTTCGGCGGAAGAAATGACCGCGGAGCGCGGAAGACCGCTGATAAGATCTCGGCCCTTCACGGTCATCGAGATTTCTTCTTCGAGCGGAAAGGCGCTGCCGATTTCGATTTTGGCTTGCTCGGCGGTGCGGTCACCGATGAAAAGGTTATAGGCGACCCGGATGTATTGGGTGATCGCTTCGTCGATCTCATCGCCCGCGATTCGAATGGACTTAGCGATGACAATGCCGCCCAGGGAGATCATCGCGACTTCGGTGGTTCCGCCGCCGATATCCACGATCATGTTCCCGATCGGCTCTTCCACTGGAAGACCAGCGCCGATCGCGGCTGCCATTGGCTCTTCGATGACGTAAGCTTTGGTCGCGCCCGCGTTTTTGGCCGCTTCCAAAACGGCTCGCCGCTCTACTTCGGTAACGCCACTCGGGATGCCGACGACCACGTTCAGGAAGAGCGCTCCCCGACGGTTGACGCGATGTATGAAGTGCCGAAGCATCTCCTCTGTGGAGTTGTAGTCCGCGATCACACCATCGCGAAGCGGGCGCATGGCAACGATGTTGCCTGGTGTGCGGCCCAGCATCTTTTTGGCTTCGCCACCGACTGCGACCACGGTACCAGTGTCTTTTTCAATGGCGACGACGCTCGGCTCGCTCAGCACGATGCCGCGCCCAGCCACGTGGACAAGCGTATTGGCAGTCCCGAGGTCGATTCCTATATCGCGTGAAAACCGGCGTTGGAGTCGTTGCCACAGGGAGGAGTGTCCGTTACTCCTCATCCGTGCCGATCTCCCCAGTCATCAATCGCTTGGCAAGGGTCTCTTGCGAAATTGCCGAGAGCACAATCTCTCGGCCGGTCGTGAAGATGATCGATTTTGTGCGTCGCCCTTGGGTGGCATCGATCACCATTCCTTCTTTTTTCATATTCTGAATCACCCGGCGCATGGGGGCTGATTCGCTGCTCACCATTGCCACGATCTTTTCAGTCATGACAAAGTTGTAGAACCCTACATTGAGGACAGCGACGGTCGCCATGACGTGGGTGACGGAGCTGAGCTAGCCTCCGGCCGTCGCGTTGGTTCCTGCCATCGATGGGAGCTCAGGGCTGCTTGCTCCGCCTCGGCCGCCTGCACCGGCTGGGCTTCCGCCGCCACCAGCCAAACCAGCACCGCCACCAGCGCCGCCCGCATCGTTGTTACTGCTGCCAGCCGGAAGGCCGTTCGACTTAATGACGAGGTTGGGAGGAGTCGCAACGGTCACGGTTGGGACTTTCTCGGGATCTGGTGGAGCGATTGGGTTGGGCTTGTTGTACACAATCACAAAGGCACCGATGAGTGCGAGCACTCCGGCCACGATGCTGAGAATAAGGTTGTTCTGAAATTGTTGATTCTTCATGGGGCGACGTATCCCTGTGAGTAGTGATGATTGTAACCGAAGTCGCGATCGTTTAGTGCTTGAAGTGTCGGATTCCGGTTATAACCATTGCAATCCCAAGACGGTTTGCGGCGTCAATTGATTCGCTATCCTTCTTGCTGCCTCCCGGTTGAACCACTGCAGTGATTCCGGCCCTGGCGGCGGTTTCGATGGAATCAGGGAACGGGAAGAACGCATCGCTGGCCAAAACCGCGCCTTTTGCTCCTACGCCAGCTTGTTCCAGGGCGAGTCGTACGGACTGCACCCGGTTCATCTGGCCTGCGCCAGTGCCCAGCAATCGCGTTCCTGCACACACGACGATTCCGTTCGATTTGACGTGCTGAACGACTCGGAAAGCAAACCGAAGAGCCGCAGCTTCTTCGCTAGTTGGCTTGCGGACGGTGACGCACTCCCAGTCGAGCTCAGGGTCTTCGTCGCTTTGCTGGACCAGCACTCCGCCTCGGATGGAGCGGATTTGCCATTCCGATTCAGTCGGCGAGAGTGGGCATTCGAGCAGCCTCACTTCTTGGCCCCATCCGGTTTTGTTCTTGAAAACCTCGATGGCTTCGGGCGAAAAGGCCGGGGCGATCACCACTTCCAAAAAGTTGCCCTTCTCCGTCATGGCCTGCGCGGCGGCAAGGTCGATAGGGGCATTGAAGGCCGCGATGCCTCCAAACGCGGAAATCGGGTCGCCGGCGCGAGCCTCGGAATATGAAACGGCTGCGTTAGCAGCGTGGCTTGCACCGCACGGGTTGCTGTGCTTGATGATCGCGCAGGCCGGAACGGGCAAGTCGCAGACGAGTTCCCATGCAGCGTCGCCATCGAGCAGGTTGTTGTAACTGAGTTCCTTGCCCCAACGCTTGGTGGCGGAGGCGACCCCAAAGGTCGCGCCCTGTGACCGGTAAAGCACTGCAGGTTGATGCGGGTTTTCGCCGTAACGTAGAGTGGAGGCTCGCTCGTAGCAGAGCGTCAAAGTCTGTGGCAGTTCTGCGTCGGCGAGGTAGCTGGCGATGGCACAATCGTAGGCCGCCGTGTGCGCGAAGGCTTTCGCCATGAGTTCGCGGCGCAAGTCCTGTACCGCGCCCTCGGCGAGCGCCGCGAGCACGCGCGGGTAGTCGTCCGGGTCCACGATGATGAGCACGTTGGCGCTATTTTTGGCGGCGGCGCGGATCATGGCGGGGCCGCCGATATCGATTGATTCGACGGCGTCCTCGAATTGGTGTTCGCCTCCGACCGTTTCGCGGAAAGCGTAGAGGTTCACGGCAACGACTTGAATCGGCTCAATCCCGTGTTCGGCCATTTGGGCAGTGTGCTCGGGGTTTTGGGTGTCGCCCAGCAGACCTCCGTGGATTTTGGGATGAAGTGTTTTCACCCGGCCGTTCATGATCTCGGGAAAGCCGGTGACGTCGCTGACGGGCGTTACGCGGAGGCCAGCCGTGGCGAGCGCTTGGGCGGTGCCGCCGGTGCTGAGTAGCTCAAACCCGAGCCCTGCAAGACCCTTAGCGAATTCAACGAGGCCCGACTTGTCGGTGACCGAAAGGAGTGCGCGTTGTTTCATTTTTTACGTCGGGTCTTGGACAGGATCGGTTGCACTGGTGGTGGGCGGAGGATTGGTGGTGGCTGGATCAGGGACTGGCTCGGGATCGGGCTCCACGACGGGTGGACGCACCGTTACGCGTTCGGATCGCTGAACTCGCTTGCCATCGGAGTCGGTCGCGGTGATCGTGATGTTGGTGGTTTTGGTGAGCACGATTTCTTGCGTGCCGCCGCGAGGGTCCAGCGACAGCGTCTTGCCCTCATAGCTCAGCACGACCTTCACGCTGCTTTCCGTGGCCCAGGTCACAGCGACGCGAGCGTCCTCGGCTGAGACCTCATTGGGTGTGACGTCGAAGGTTTGGATGACGGCGCGGGTCTTAGGCTCTACCGTCACGTTCACTTTGCGGCTGACTCGGTCGCCGCGGGTGTTTTCGGCGATGAGTTCCAAGACCATTGGGCCGATGGTGCTAGGGGGGACGGTCATGCTGGTGCCGCGGACGTCGACGGTGTAGCCCATTGGCTGTAGCGTGGCACGGGCCACATGGGGGTTCAACTGGTAGCGAATCGTGAACTGCTCGCCCGCTTCGATGGTGCGGGGTGAGACCTCGAAGCTCAGGATTTCAGGGGCGGGAACGATCGGCGCGGGGTTCACTTTCAAGACCAGGTTCCGGCGAATTGAACCGATCCCCTCGGCATTGAGCGTGACGGTGTATGTGCCTGTCGTCTTCGGCATATACGTCCACTCGCCCGACTGCCGAACGAACGAAGTCCCTTCGCCATCATCGCTCTTCAGCGTGACCTTTTTTGCGCCTTCCACTCGAAAGACCACGTTGACGCTTTCTCCGAGGGTGATCTCCTCTTTGGCGAGTTCGAAAACTTCGATTTGCGGCGGCCTGGGGCGGGCGCTCCACCAGGCGACGGCAAGGAGGACAGCGACGATTGTCCCGATGGTGGGGAGCGCAGGGAGTAGGGGCCGTTGCTCCACCTGGATTTGGGAGTACGCAGCGACGGTGGGATGCTGAACGCTTCGCACGCTCAGCGAGACGTTATCAAGCCGTGGGCTGGCGATCAGCGGCTTGTTGTTGGGCGTCAGGGTGACGCTGGCGACGCGTTCCTGGCCGGGACCGACGACGAGCTTGTCGTTCTCGAATTCGTAAGAGAATCGCCCTTCGGGATCACTGGCGAAAAGCTGGAGCTGATGCTCGACGTTGCTCAGGTTGAGCATCTTGATTTCGAGATCGCCCCGGGCGCGAAGGCCGCCGACGCTGAGTCGCTTCGGCTCGACATCAACGCTGACCTGGTGATACGGTCGAATCTCAAGCGTGCCGTCCTCATGCCAGGTCTGCC
>JALHPH010000018.1 GCA_022842565.1 Fimbriimonadaceae bacterium | reverse complement strand
GCGTCATCGGATCGTGCTTCTTGCTCGCCAACACAAAGCCCCACGGTTGGAAGAAGGTATTGACCAAACCGTAGTAACCCGCGACGTGCGCAAAGCAATCCATATCCTGCAGCGTCTTGATACAGCTCGCCATGCATTCCGGATAATTCTCGCTCGCAGTGCCTGCCTGCATGGCCAGCACGCCGTCATCGCCAAGTGCGTCGGCGCAAATCTGGAAGTACTCCTTGGTGAAGAGCATCTGCCCGGGGCCCTCTTCGTGCGGATTCGGCAAGTCACTGAGGATCACGTCAAAGCCGTATCCCTTGTGGTCCACGAGCCACTGACGGGCGTCGGTGTAGTGCATGGTGTTTCGCGGGTCGTCGAAACAGCCCTGGTGCCACTCGACCATGTGCTCGCGGACCATATCGACGAGATCTTTGTCGATATCGACCATGTGGCTCTCCTCCACGCACCCGTGCTTCAGCGCCTCGCGCAGGGTTGCGCCCTCGCCGCCACCGCACACACAGACCTTCGTCGGGTTGGGGTGCAGCGTCATAGCCGGTTGGCTCATGCACTCGTGAAAGATGTATTCGTCCAGCAAACTGGTCTGGATGTTGTAATCGAGGAACAGGCTCTTCCCAAACCGCGGAATCTCACAGATTTGGTAGGTCTGAAACTCGGTTTTCCCTTCCAAAAGCATCTTGCTGACCCGGAACTGCCAAATTGCGGCATCCGTGTGGGTCTCGTTGATAAACATCCCGACGGCATCACTGGACATAGCGGCAACGATTGTGACACGTCCCCCTTAACCCTGCTGAGGCTTTTGGACGCAGCGCTATACTAGAGATTCAATGTCTGAAATCGAGCGCACCCGGAGGTGGGTGGAATCTGATGCGGTCATGGAGGCGCTGATCGATCGAGTAGTGAAACTCCCGGCGGACCGACAGCGACAGCGCCCGAACGCCAGGGAATTCACGCCTTGTGAACTGATCGAGCACATGCGGCTCGCCGACGCAATGTACCCGCCGCTCCTATCCGCCGCCCAACCCGGTATGCGGGCCAAACCAAATTTTCTCTATCGCCTCGTGCTCAAGCGTATGAGAGGCGGTGGACGGGTCCCCGCGCCGAAATCGCTGATTCCTATCGAGCCGATTGATCTTGAAGCAAGTATCGCCCAATGGCGCATCAATAGAGCGGAAATCAAAAGGCTGACGGCTGCGACTCCTCCCGATGCCGCCGCACTGAAGCACCCGCTCTTCGGCAAAATGACCGTCGAGCAGATCATTGACCTTCTCGACGGTCATACCGCGTACCACCAGCGGTTCTTTCCGAACGTTTAAGCGAGTTCTTCGACGGGTCGCTTGCGGGCTAAGCAGTCCTTGCTCGCTGCGTTCAGCAGCTCTTCGAACATCGAACCGACGTGCGCATCGGGCCGGGCCAGAGTTCGGCGGCCGCCGCTGATGCCCACCGAAAATGTCACCGGTCGGTAGGAGTCCTCCATGAACATGGTGCCGCTTCGGTCCTTGATCAGCTGAGCCAGGGCTTCGGCCTCGCCTCGCGTTCGGGTGGAAGCAATGGCGAATTCGTCGCCACCAAAGCGCACCAGGATATCGGTTTGCGGGTCGGTGCTGTCTTTCAGCATTTGCGCCACGCGCCGCAACACTCGGTCACCAACAATATGCCCGTACTGCTTGTTGTATTGACCGAATCGGTCCAGGTCGATGAACAAAACCGTAATCTCTTCGCCCTTCGCCAAGTGCTCGGTGCCCCATTCTCGGATGCGATCGCTCCAGCCTAGACCAGTAAGCGGATCCCACGACCGGCGAAGCTCACGCAGCAGCATGTTCGAGGTCAGGACCCCCACCAGGTTGCTGTCGTGAAGCACGACGGCGTAGTCGATGTCCTGGTCCACAAACGCCTGCGCCGCCTGGAGCAGCGAAGTGGTGTGCGGAAGCAAGATGGGGTCACGCCGTGCCAGCGTGCCGCAAGGGGTTTGGTCACCAGCGCTCTCCAGCACTTCCTGAGTGACCACACCAAGGAGCTGACCCTGTTCCATCACCGCCAGCGCACGTTGACCGTGACCCTTCATGAGGATACGGGCGGAAGCTGCCCAGTGAGCGGGGTTTACCCACACAGGAACCAAATTCAAATCGCTCAGTGACTTCATAAATCTCTCCGTCTCTTGGGATACACCCCTCGCAATGCTCGTGCCAACCGCACGTCCACCTCACCAGGAACTGGCCAGAACCAGCAAGCCTGACAGCCGAGTCGGCTCAAAGCCTTTCCATGGATTGATGGAGCTTCACAAACATGCGCGGCAGAAGCTCGGGGTGCAAATCACCACACCTCATTACAGACGAAAAGACATCGTTCGTATGATTGTGGAAAAACGCGGCGACGTCACTTTCGTGCAGTCCGACCCACTTCAGCATAGCGTAGACCGCCAGGTCCTGCGCGCGCTTGGGGTCTTGCTCCACACTGCCCGCTACTTCGGCGATGTGATCGCGTAAATCCCACCCGCTGCGCATGCTCAAAAGGGGTTCCAAAAGCCCGAGCGCCCTGATCTCTTGTTGAGGGCTTTCCCAAGCCGAACCAATGAGTCGTAACCGGCTCATGGCCCCATCCAGTGAATTGCCGTTGCCCACCACTCGCCGTGCAATCAGTCCGATCAGCATGGGCGTGAGAATGAGCTGGTGGTTCTCGGCCAGCTGCTTCACGATGTGAATGCGGTCGGCACGATTGGGTCGAGCGATTTCTGAAATCACCCATTCGCGCGCTGGCAGTATCTGCCGGACCGCACGAGACGAGCGATCCATCGTGAACCCCAAGAGGGTCGGCTTGCCCAATCGCCGACGGCGCTCCATCAGCGTGCGAAGGGCCTGGCGGGTGCGGGCCTGCGTGAAAGCGTCTTCAGCGTGATCCAAGATCAAGACCGGAATGGACTCTGCGCGAGGCTGGGTGGAGAGCCATGCACCGGTCAACTTAACTTCAACAGCCAATTGCCGTTCGCGAGCCATGAGGGTCGCCACAGCCTGCAGCAAGTGCGTTTTTCCCCATCCACTGGGGCCCGAGAGCGCGGCAAAGTGCACGAGCCCACCCGCAAACATCATCGCAGTCTCGAAAGCCTGAAGATTCGTGGCGAGGGTGGCGAAGGTTCCAAACCCGCTTCGCTCGAAGGGAAAGAGGGTGCCAGAAAGCCTCGGCAATTCGCCGCGCAACTCTCTGCCCACTGTCTCCACCGACCTTTCTAGGACCGATTCCTGAAAAGACCCACTTTGAGTGGTGATGTTCTCACTCACCGCTCCATTCTCCGATAGGAGCGAGGGGCGCGTCAACCGTGTGGAAAACGTGTGGGAGCGTTCATTTTAGGGGTCCTCCCGGCACCGATCTCGCGCATTCTCGCAAATTCTTTGTTAAAGAATTGTAAAAGAATCTTTCTCAGTGCTGAATTTTTTTCCAGTACTCCGCGAAATTGAACCCAGGGGAGTGTTCGGAGTTGTGGCAAGGCATGCACGACTTCTCATCCACTTTCACCATCTTGCGCTCGACCGGGTCCAGACTGTGGTCTTTTCCTGGTCCGTGGCAGCTTTCGCACCCGACGTTCGCCAGATCGGGGGTCTTGGCCCTGCTCACAAACCCGCTAACCTTATCAAGCCCCACCACGTGGCAGCCCGTGCAGTCGGGGTCACGGTCGTGACCATCTTTCTCAAGCGTCGCCAGAGCATCGCCATGCGCGCTTTTCTGCCAGATGTCATACGCCTCCGTGTGGCACGATTGGCACGCCTTGGATCCGATGTAGGGATCGCTTGCTCTGCGTGGAATTCGGTCGATCAGTCGCTCCTGAGTAACCCTCGCCAAATAGCTATGGTAGGCGGCAGTGGCCGGTCCATCATCCTCCCATTCCGGCCCGAGCTCTACCACGTTGGTCTGTTTCAGATTGCCGCCTGACCATTTCAGCACCAAAAACTGCTTGCCCTTCTCGCCAGGGCTCACAAGCCGGACCGTCCCTTCCATCAGCGGTTGCGCAGTCGGCTGACCAAGTCTTGAAAAGACGATGAGCTTGAGGCTAGGATTCTCTCGCGCAAGCCGACGGGCGCTGGCTTCGTCACCGTCCCACAGCGCCACCTGTTGACCGGCAGCCCATTTCGGATCAGTGGGATCGAGCCCAGTCAAACTCGCGATCCGATCACGTTGAGCCGAGAGCCCAAAGACGGTCCAGCCGCTGTTGACCACCTTGGTTTGCCAGGCTCCCTCTTCGGGGGCAAAGCCGCTGGCCACGAGCTTCCCGCCCGAGAGCCGCTGGATCGCTTCGCGTACGCCAGGCCCAAATTGGGCGTCGTGAGCCGAAAAGTTCACCGCATCCACCCCAATCAGAGCGAGCGTTTCCGCGACCGTTTCCGCCTTCATCTCGCCCTGCCGACCAATGGGGCCAGCGAGCGCACCGTTATAGAGCGCGAGCGTGGCTGGGTCCGCGCTGCCCATCTGACGCGCGGCCGTCGCCAGTCGCCTCAGTCCGCCCTTCATGGGCTTCACACAGCCGCACGGCGACACGTAGCCAGCAATATCACCAACCACGATCATGGTGCTCTCAGCGGGCGGGTGAGGCCATAGGAGCGCCGCCAGGGGCAGAAGGCCCAGCGCCCGCAACAGAATCATTTCAAGCGTCCGCTCACGCCGATTTCGAGAATCGGCTGACCAGGGTCATCGGTGTGCACTTTCACCACCGCGTTCAGGGCCTCCTTCAAAGGCTCGCCCGCCATGAACTCAATCTCAACGTTCACGTTGCCATTCGGCAGCGGAACTGCGCGGGCCCGAATTCTGGGGTGCATGCTCTCGACTTTCGTGACCGTAAACGGTCGCCCGGGCCTGGTCAGCAAGACAGCACCCTTGGCACTTCCTCCGCTCAGCGCCCCAAGAAAGAGGTTCTCGGGGACGGCCGCAATGCCGCGTTGCACATAGAAGTTGTAGCGCAACGCCGGGTACTCCGGATCGTTGGTGGGGATCTCCACCATCATGGGGAAGCGGCCAAGCGCGAGGTCAGGCGAGGTCAGGATCTTGAGGCGGTACCCCTTACGCTGCATCGCGGTTTCGCGGAGCTCGGGGTCAGCCATCATGCCCTCCCAAGGCTCCATCGCAACCACGCCATCCAGGCCCGCGAGCATCGGCTCGCCAAGCTTCCAGGTCATCGAAGGGTCCACGAACAGATAGAGGTCGTCGATAAGGCCATCGTCGGGCACATAGTAAGTGCTTCCGGGGTTCGCTCGCAAAAACCGGAATCGAGCCGTCGCCTCAAAATCCACCATAACTACCGACATCGGCTGCTCGGGGTCGTTGCTGATCACCAGTATCTGCTTGCTGTGCTTGCCCGGAAAGTCGGTGGTGTTGATGCCAAGCTTCATGATGCCGGTCGCCGAAGGAGCGACTGGGCTTGTCGGCCCCAGATTCACGCAACTACAATCGGGGATCAAGAAGTACTGAAGCGGCGCGGTGCCCTGATTGCTAACGCCTAAGTCAAACGGAATCTGGGTGCCCTGCACGACTTTGGGCAAATCGACCTTCTTCTTCTCCAGCACCATTTCTGCCAGGCCGAGGTTTGGCTTCTGCTTTGCCTTTTGGTATTGTTCGGCGATGGTCCTCAATCGCAGGACGCTGCGGACCAAAGAAGTCTCATAGGAAGTCACAAAGTGTCGCGCGTTCGTGGAGGCTTCATTGCGCGAAGCGGCCCGGCTCCGTACCGGCACCCGCATCACTCCGGCATGGAGCGCTACGGCGTGAAGCACCTCGTTGTACACGTCGCTCTCTGTGGCAGCTAGTTTCTCAACGCCGCGCGCCAGAGCCACCACGCTATCGACGCTCGGCTCGCCCGGCGCAAATCCCAAGAAGTGCACTGCGCCCGCGGGCCCGGGAGAGTCCTCATTCGGTGGTAAATCTGCCACGAAGGATACTTTGATTTCTCCGCCTTTTGGCACCAGCTTGATGTTCAGCTCTGGCATGGCGTCGGTCCAGGCGGTCATGGCCCGGTCGCGCGCTTGTGCGTAGGTGGGTTTGAGTTCAGCGGGAACAGATTGGTCGTCCCATTCCACTGTGACCGTACCGTCCGGCAGCATGTCTAACACCTTCCGGGCATCGTTCCATTTGCCAGCTTGCGCCTGACGCGACCACTGCACGTACCCTTGCATGAGGGGGCCGTTTGTCCCGGGATAAAACTCAATCGGCGGCAACGCGCCGGCGCCCCCTTGAGCGAGCAACAACATCCAAAGCATAGTGTCTACCAGTGTGACGAATTACAAACGCAAAAGCTCCGGAGACTTCTCGTCGCCGGAGCTTTCTTGAGGCTAAAAGCCCGGACTTAGTGCGGAAGGCCTTCGGGGAACCAGAGCTTGAGTTCACGCGCGGCGGCTTCTGGGTCGCTGCTGCTGTGAGTCAGATTGTCATCAATCGTCAGCGCGAAATCGCCGCGAACGGTGCCGGGAGTTGCTTCCAGCGGATTGGTGGCGCCCATCATGGCTCGGATTGCCTTAACAGCGTTCTCGCCCTCCACGGCCATCGCAATGACCGGACCACTCGTAAGATAGTCGCAGACGCTACCAAAGAACGGGCGCTCGCGGTGCTCGGAATAGTGCTCTTCTACCGTGGCGCGCTCGGCTCGGATGAGCTTCATGCCGGCCACTCGCAGGCTGCGGGCTTCAATGCGGCGAGTGATTTCGCCAATCAGGTTGCGCGATACTCCGCCGGGCTTAATCAGGACTAAAGTGGTCTCCATTTCGGCGACAGTTTACCGCCTGGCAAACAAAGCAAAAGGGCCGCGTCCGATCCGTGGACGCGGCCCTTGGGGTGGGCGTGATTAGTTGGAGTTGGAGTCGTTGGTGGCTTCCAGGGTGGGTTGCACACCGATTTTGATGACGCGAGGAGCGGGATCGGGAATGCGCTGCAAACGCACGGTGACGACGCCATGCTCATGGCTCGCGCTGGCAGTATCCAGGTTCACATTCTCAGGCAGTCGCAACGATCGCTTGAAGGTTCCGGTGCGGATCTCTCGGCGATAGACGCGGTCGCCCTCGTTGGTCTGCTCCGTGTGCATTTCGCCAGCGATCGTCAGGACGCCCTCATCCACCTGGATCGAGACGTTTTCGGGAGCGACGCCGGGGAGGCTAGCTCGCACCACCAGATGATCGGCCGTTTCGGTGACATCAAGCGGAACGATTTGAGTTTGGCCAGACAAGACTGGGCTGCCGGAATCGAACATGCGGTCCATCGCCTCGGCGAACGAGCGGAAATCACTGAAAGGGTCAATTCGAACAAGTGTTTTCATTCTTTTCTCCATGAGTGCCCGATTAAGTGGGCTACATATCTAATATGTGCGTCTAATGCGCTAAAGTTTCCTAATTCTGATACTGTCATATAAGATCTTGCTTTTCAAGTAATTTTACTAGCTCGGCACCCGCTTGGCCCGCTGGGTTACCATTGCTGCAGCCGCATGAGCCCCTTCGACTACACGCTGCCCGAAGAACTAATCGCCCAAGAACCGCTCGCGGATCGGTCGGCTTCGAGGCTCTTGGCGCTCGACAAAAGCAGCGGCGAAGTACGGCACATGCAGTTCGCGCAAATGCCGACGCTGCTGCGAGCGGGGGACCTTCTGGTGCTCAACGACACCCGAGTCACCAGTCTCCGACTTTACGGCGAGAAACTCGGCAAGCGCGTTGAGGCATTGCTGCTGCGCGAAGCCGAGGCCCCGGGCACCTTCGTGGCGCTGATGAAACCCGGCAAGCGGCTGCGCCCCGGAGACGAGGTTATCTTTGAAGAGCAGGTGGAGGGGACCGTGCTCCAAGACCTAGGTGAGGGTCAGAAGCTGCTCCAGCTCAAGTCTACGGCCGGACCACTTGCCGCAGCCCTCGACCGGATCGGCCTAGCTCCGCTCCCGCCGTATATTCGCCAAACGCTGAAGGACAAAGACCGATATCAGACGGTGTATTCCAAGGCCAGGGGCAGCAGCGCCGCGCCGACGGCGGGCCTCCACTTCACATGGGATATCCTCCTGGCTCTGCGCGAGATGGGCGTCGAGCTGGCATGGGTCACGCTCAGCGTCGGGCTCGATACCTTTCGCCCGCTCCAAACCCAAGACCTCTCACAGCACGTGATGCACGGGGAGTGGTGCGAGGTCAAAGAGAAGACCGCCGAAGCAGTGAGAAACTGCAAAGGACGGATCATTGCGGTGGGCACCACAACCGTACGTACCCTGGAGACCTTTGCCACCGGACCACGGCAAGTGGAAGCCGGGCGGCGCGACAGTAAGCTCTTTATCACCCCGGGTTACCAGCTCCAAGTGGTGCAGGGGATGTTTACGAATTTTCACATGCCTCGCACCACGATGCTCCTCATGTTGGCATCGCTCGTTGGGACCGAGCCGCTCAAAAACGCCTACGAGGAAGCGATTCGGCATCAGTACCGGTTTTTGTCTTTCGGCGATTCAATGTTCCTGGGGGACCTCCCCGATCCGTAAAACTTGAATGAAATGATGTATCATTGACCCAGTGGGGACACGTAACGAGGCAGGCAAAAAGGGCAAAGATTTCGACCCAATCGCATACATAGAAAACGCGTTTGTAGATTCCGAGAAAGGCCCGCCGATCGTTGAAGAAAGCCTCACCGACCTAGAAATCCCCTCCATTCAAGAGTTCTTGGGAGCACAGTCCCGTACCGCCAAGGCACCCGTCGTGGCGACGAAGGTCAAGACCGTTCGCACTGCTCCTTACCGCCCGCTCAAGCCCGAGACCATCGAAAAGATGAGCGCTCCGCGCCCGCGACGCCGAAAGCAGGCTCCCGCAACTGAGCTGAACATCGATCCGACCGTCCGCATCGCTTGGGAGCGGCTCCCTAAAAACCTGGAGTTCCTTACCTCGTTCTTCTGCGACGAGGTCACCTCGAACTACTACACCGGCGAGTTCAAGGAATCGCGCGAAGAGCTGATCCGCCGCATTTTGGACCCCGAACTGAACTTGGAAGAAGTCAGTCGGCTTTTGGGCGTCTGCCCTGCGACAGTCCGCCGCTATACCAACCGAGGTTGGCTGGAGCACCACCGAACCACCGGCGGGCAACGCCGATTTCGACTGAGCGGCTTGGTCGCGTTTGTCGAGAATCAGCGCAGCGAAAAGAAAACCTGAGCTTTTCGGCGGGCGTCCTCACGCTAGAATAAGAAAGTGACCGATCCGGCGCGTCAGCGAGGACGCTACCCAGAACCCCTCACCATCGCCCTTTTTAGCGATAGTGCGCTGCCGGTCATGAATGGCGTCAGCATCAGCGTGGACCTTTTGATGCGAGAGCTGCGCAACCGGGGGCACGACGTCCACCTATTTGCGCCGCTCTTTTGGCGTCACCGCGATACCGATCCCAATATCCACCGGTTCCTCTCGCTGCAAGCCCAGTGGACGGAGGACTATCCCATCGCGCTCCCGCCCTACTCGCTGTGGCTCCCGCGATTCCACCAAATCCAGGCGGACATCGTCCACACGCACACCCCCTTTGCGAGCGGGCTCATTGGTCAGCAGTGGGCTCGGCTGACAAACCTTCCCATCATCAGCACCTACCACACCCATTACGACCGGTACGCCCACTACGTGCCAATGCTGCCGCTTGCTTTCAAGCGCCGGTTGGTTTGGCAGCACACCGAGAGCTACTACAACAAGATGGATTGCGTGGTGACTCCGAGCGCCGCGAGCAAGCAATGGCTGCGCCGGCACAACGTGGCAACCCCCATTGAGGTCGTACCGACCGGCGTGCAGGACTACAAGGTCTCGGACCGCGAGAGCGTTCGCAAGCAGTTCCAGCTTCCGGATGACCGGCTCGTGGCCCTGTACGTCGGCCGCCTTGCCATGGAGAAGAACCTCGATCTGCTGTTCCAATCCATCGCGAAGTCGATGCATAGGCGCCCGAATCTCGAATTCTGGCTGGTGGGAGATGGCCCCCACCGCCATGCCTGCGAGGAGCTCGCCAAGGAGCTAGGCATCGCCAGTCGGGTGACCTTTCACGGGCAGCGTGACCGGGCGGAAGTGGAGCAGTACTACGTCGCCGCCGACATATTCGTATTTGCCAGCACGACCGAGACCCAGGGTCTCGTCGTCCAAGAAGCGATGAACAACGGTTTGCCGTGCGTCGTGGCTCGCGGCGGTGGTGCATCGATGGCACTGGTCGAGGGCGAAACCGGCCTCATCGCCTCGCCGACTATCGAAAGCCTCCACGAGGGCATTGAGAAGCTCCTCTCGGACCCCGGTTTGCGAGACCAGATCGGCGCAGCTGCCCGCGCCGCCAGCCGAAAATTCGGCGTCGCCGGCATGGTAGACCGCATGGAAGGCATCTATCGCAGTGTGATTCAGGAGAGGCTCGTTGCCGACGCGTGAGGACTTTTGGAAGGGGCCGCGAGCGGTCCTGGCCCTGGTGGGCGTCATGTTCGCCCTTCGAATCCTGCTCGATTTTCTGCGTTTGCCCGCTTCATTCGTCGAGCCACTGAACTTAATCGTTGCGATCCTGTTCATCGCAGGTCCGATTCTAGGGCTATTCCGCGCATCTGACGCCACCTGGCGAACCCGTGAGGGTTACAAGTTGTTGGTCATCGGCATTCTGGTGCAGGTGATTTTCACGCTGATACTTAGAGAAACTCCCCAGGGTGCAATCGTGCGAGTGTTTTTCTCAGCGCTCGCCCAGAGCGGCTTGCTGCTTTGGTGCGCGGGGTTGGGGGCGGTGCTGGCTGCGAGTCTCCGCGAGAAGAACCTTTTTTTGCCAGTCGCGCTCTTTCTCATCGGGTTCGACGTCTTTCTCGTCTTCGCGCCACAAGCCCCCACGCGCAAGATCCTGGAGCAACGACCGGAAGTCTTCGAATCCATCGCGATGCGCGTGCCCAGTATTCAATCAACGGCCGAACCCTTGGGGCAAGTCGCGGTCACGGCATTCGTGGGCCCGGCCGACTTTTTCTTCCTCTTCATGTTCTTCGTGGCAATGCACCGGTTCGCGCTCCGCAGAGAGGCAACGCTCCGCTGGACCATCATCGCGATGGTCGCCTACTTACTCACGGTGCTTTTCTTTGGCAATCTCAAGATCGCCGGGCTGAGCCTCGCGGCGCTCCCAGCGATGGTGCCCATCGGCGGCGCGTTCCTCGCCGTCAATTGGCGAGAGTTCAAGTTGAACAAGGAAGAGTCGATCATGACCATGATCGTGGCGATCCTTGCTCTTGGATTGGCAGCTTTTGGGATTCGCGGTGCACTTACTCAGCCAGCGAAGCCAGCTGAGCCTTTGCGAACGGTGCCCGGCCAAGGTGCTGGAGCACGGGAAGGCTCGCCTGCGCCAGTCGCACCGGGTCCACCCCGGTCTTGATGCCGTTCTGCTCTAGGAAGTAAATCAGGTCCTCGGTCGCAAGGTTGCCGCCCGCGCCCTTGGCATACGGACACCCGCCAAGCCCTGCCGCACTGGCATCAAAAGCCGTGTAGCCAGCCTCCAAACAAACCGCCACATTGGCGATCGCCGTCCCGCGCGTATCGTGGAAGTGCCAGGCCACTCGCTCTTTCGACAGGTGCGCAACGGCAGCGATCACATCCTTGACCTGGCGTGGGACTGCGACTCCGAGCGTCTCACCGAGAGCCACTTCATCGCAACCCATCGCCAGCAGCCGCTCGCTCACGCTCGCTACCTTTTTCGGCGCAACTGGGCCAGAAACAGGACATTCGACGATAGTGCTGACATAGCCACGCACCCAGCCATCGGGCACAGCTTTGCGAAACGCGGCCATCACCCGCTCAAACTCCGCGAGTGATTCATCCACCGTCATGTTGATGTTCTTTAGCGTGAATCCATCGCTGGCAGCAGTGAAAAGCGCGATGCGTCGCACGCCCAAAGCCAGAGCTCGCTCCAACCCCTTCTGATTCGGAACCAGAACCGAAGCCAGAACACCGTCTGGTAGGTCAGCGAGCACCTCGGCGGCATCAGCCAATTGGGGCACCCACTTCGGCGAAACGAAGCTCGTGACTTCGATTTCCTTCAACCCGGCAACGGCCAGGTCGGCAATGAATTGGCGCTTCAGTTCGGTGGGAACTGGAAGCGCCTCGTTTTGCAGGCCATCACGCGGCCCCACTTCGATAATGCGCACTTACTTGTTATACGAGACTTGAAGCGCGGCCAGGAAGTAGTTCTTTTCGTCGTCCAAAAGCGCAAGC
>JALHPH010000017.1:3701-12216 GCA_022842565.1 Fimbriimonadaceae bacterium | reverse complement strand
ATGATCTTTTCCGCGACTTTCGAAGCGGTCTCGATTTTAAATCGCAAATATCGCCAGTCCGCGGGCGGGAATTTAATCGGCATATCCCGATCAAAGCACTCTAAGTTCGACCAAATCGTAATTCCATATTTTTTGCCGAGTTCGCCGATTCCTTCGATAAATCGGGGAAGCTCCTCGTAGTGCACCTGTCCATCTTGGAACGCGCAATAGTCCACCACTTCGTGAACCTCATCAAAAATCCGGTTCCAGTGGTCGAACGACTCGTCCAAAGTCAACGCATTTTCTCCAAGCTGCTTCGCGCCTTGCGGATAGGGTGAAATCAGCACCGGTTTTTGAGCAATTTCTCGGCAATGACCGCCGATGTGCTGAAAAAGCTCGATAATGTGTGAGTCGTTCCGGCCCGATTCGTGGCTCAGATACCAACCGGCGAAGCTTGTATGATGCCCGTACCGCGCCCAGGCTTCTTCATTAAAGGCCCGATTGATCTCGACTTCCTTCCACCAGGTGCGCTTCCACCAATAGTGCCCGCTATCGTAAGTGCCAAAAAAGACTTTGAGCCCGTACTCCTCGGCGAGCGAGAAAAACATCTCGCCAATGTCGTCGTAAACCGGGAGCAGATCGGGCAGGCACTTGGCCTGAAAGATGCATTTATTCTTGTATCCGGCCCGGATGATGATGACCGTGTCGATCCCGATCCTCTGATAAAGAGCAAACTCGCGACGCCATTCGGCTTCGCCCCAGTTCTGACTCGGGATGTCGTGAGTGATCTCGTCCAGAAACGTGCCAGAGATGCGAAGCGTGGTCATCGGCCCCGATGATAGCAAAACGCCACGGCCTTGTGCCGTGGCGTTTTGAAGTTAACAGCGAGGCGCTTACTCAGCTTCCATCATTTTTTGGAACTTGGGCAGTGCGTCCATGAAGTCCTTCACGTACTTTTTGATCGCGCCTTTGTCGAACCCTGCCGCCAGATCCAGGTCTTGCTCCAGCATCACTCCGCCCTCGCCGTCGGTGTAGGCTTTGGTGTAGCGCTCCACGGCGTTCCAGGCGTTCAGCTTGGGCAGCAGCAGTTCATCGTCAGCGTCCGCCTCCATGATGGCCCGCAGCTGCACGCTGCTCGCGGTGTCACCCTCGCCGCCATATTGGTACATCACGACGGTGGCATCGTCCGTTTCGATCATGAAAAAGGTCTTCTCCTCCTCATCCTTTTCCTCCTCGGTCTTGAGCTTAAGGTCGGTCAGAATGGTGCGAAGATCGCCAGCCGGAATCGTTTTCTCCTCCAGCAGAGCTCCTGCGAAACCAGCAAGCAGCGGAGTGGCCAAGATGAAAAGCGCAGTGAGCGGTAAGAATCGTTTCATGAGCGTTATTGCCTTAGACGCTCTCATCTTCAAAGAGGTGCGCCGATTCCTTGCGAACTGGCTTTTGCATCCCCAAATGCTGATATCCAAGCTCGGTGGCAATGCGGCCACGGGGCGTTCGCTGAAGGAACCCAAGCTGCAACAGGAACGGCTCCACCACGTCTTCCAGCGTGCCGGAGTCCTCGCCGGTCGACGCAGCGAGCGTATCGAGCCCCACCGGTCCGCCCTGAAACTTCTGGATAATGCAATTCAGCAGAGCCCGGTCAAGACGATCCAGTCCCATTCCGTCGATCTCCAGCCGTGAAAGCGCGCTCTTTGCGTTCTCAAGTTCGATTGTGCGGTGACCGTCCACTTGGGCGTAGTCGCGCACCCGTCGCAGCAACCGGTTTGCGATGCGGGGCGTGCCGCGGCTTCGCCTTGCCAGCTCTTGCGCGGCTTCGGGCCGAATCCCGATGTCCAGAATGCTTGCCGATCGGATCACGATCTCGAACAGCGCTTGGGGATCGTAATAGGAAAAGTGCAACAGGATGCCAAACCGGTCGCGCAGCGGCCCGGTCAAGAGCCCCTGCCGGGTCGTTGCGCCCACCACGGTGAACTCCGGCAGGTCCAGCCGTATGGACCGCGCCGCAGGCCCCTTCCCGATCATAATGTCGATCTTTCGATCCTCCATCGCTGGGTAAAGCACTTCCTCCACTTGACGACTGAGTCGGTGGATTTCATCCACAAAGAGCACGCCGCCGGGTTCCAGGTTCGTGAGGATCCCTACCAGATCGCCTGGACGCTCGATGGCGGGGCCGCTGGTCACATGCAGTGTCGTGTTCATCTCGGTCGCCACGATGTGCGCCAGCGTCGTTTTGCCGAGTCCTGGAGGGCCGTAGAGCAGTAAGTGATCAAGTGCCTCGGACCGCTGCAACGCAGCGCTTAGGAAGACGCCCAGGTTCTCCTTCAAATTGGTCTGCCCAATAAACTCGATCAGCCGCCTTGGGCGCAGCGAAAGTTCAAGCCCAAGCTCGTGGGGCAGCTGATCCGGCACGATGTCCTCGCTTCGATTCATCGCGCCAGCACCCTCAACGCGGCCTTCAGGCGCTCTTCAACAGTCCCCTCCAGTTCAGCGACCTGACTGCACGCCACTTCGGCTTCTGGCCGCCGATAGCCAAGCGATAGCAGCGCGTCCAGGAGTTCGTCGTCAACCGTTTGGGTGGTGACGGCCAGACCAGGCGCCCAGGTGTCGCCACGCCCGATCGCATGCTGCCGGACCTTGTCCTTTAGCTCCAGGATAATGCGCTCGGCTAATCGGGGACCCACTCCGGTGGCTTTGGCCAGCGTGCGGCCGTCCTCCGAGGCAATCGCGCTGGCGGTCGTGTTCGCGCCCAAATCGCTGATGATTTGAAGGCTCACTTTCGGGCCGCAGCCCTTCACCTCGGTCAGCAGATCGAACAGATCCCGCTCGTCGCTCGACAAGAATCCGACGAGCGACTGCCCGTCTTCGCGGAAAATTTGCCGGGTATGCAGCGAAAGTGTATGCCCCTCGCCAGGCAGTTGCCCCAGGGCCGAAGCCGGAATCGCGACCTCGTACCCAACGCCGCTGCACTCGATGACAACGCGGTTGAGCGTCACGCTGACCAGGGAACCCCGCAGGCGAACAATCATGAGCCCAAAGTGTGGCGCAAAAACCACTCCCCCAATTCGCCGGCTTGATAGGCGTGATCCCAGGCGTTGTGGTTCGCATCAGGAAGTTCGGTCAGTTCCACTTGACCCTTCGACGCCTGCAACGCTCGGTAAACCTCGCGACTCCGCTCTGGCAGAATCACATCGTCACGCAGACCGTGAATGAGCTTCAGCGGCACGCCCTCAAAAGCCTGCCCAACCCCGGCTAGGTCAGTGGACCAACCGCACACCGCCGCCGCCGCTGCAAAGTGCCAAGGTAGTTTGTTGACCAAGCTCAGAGTGCCGTGGCCGCCTTGGCTAAGCCCGGTTAGGTAGCGCCGATGCGGGTCGGTGGCGTAGGTCCCGTCCACCTGCTTCACGATCTCGTTCAGCATTGGCAAGGACTCTGGCCAGAGCTTGTCTTGAGTGGGTTTTTGTGGGAAGACGATTAGGAATGGCCACTTTGCGCGGTTCCGCGTGACGGCGTGACCAAGGCCAATTGCAAGCTGCAGCAGGCCATCGGTGCCGCTCTCGCCGCGTCCATGCAACGAGAGGATCGCCGGGAAAGGCGGCGCAACCCCTTTCGGCACGAAGACCACAAACCGGGTGCCGTCGGCCAACGCATAGTCCAAGAATCCGGTCGTCATTGTCCCCATTCTTGCGCAAAATGGGCGACGCGTGTCTGTACTTCTTGAATCATCGCCTCCCGCTCTTCGGGAGATGTGCGGTGCATCCGGTCGAAAAGCATTCTGAGCTGAACGGAAATCCCGCAATACTCCAGCACGCCCTCGTCCAAGGTCCGCTGCAATGCATCGAGCCGTCCGTTCTGCGCATAGTCCTCGCGTGAGGCACCCAGCGTAATCAGCAGTCCGCCCGCTTTTCCCGTCAGAAGCGGCAACGAACCCGCAGGTTGATCTTGATAGGCCACTCCATGGGCAAAGATGCGATCGACGTAGCCCTTCAGAATGGCGGGCATCTGGGTCCACCAAAGCGGGAAGGCGAGCAGCACAAAATCGGCCCCGCGCAAGTGCTCCATATGCTCGGCCATATCCGGCGGCGGCGTTCCCGCACGCAGGGCAGCCATGTCGGCCTGAGTTAGCACCGGGTCGAACTGCTCGGTATAGAGGTCGTGCCAATCAATGCTCCAGCCATGTGCGCGCAAAGAGGTCTCGGCGGCATGGGCGAGGGCGTGGGTGAAGCTTGTTGGGTTTGGGTGGGCGACCACCACCAGCGCTCTCATTGCCCGGCGACGGGGACTTCCCGGGTCTGCAATCCGAACGCAATCTTGACCTCATAAGCTCGCGGCCAGGGGAGTGCGACCTCCACATTCTTCAGCGCCGTGAACTCGAATTCGCGGGGGCCTGCAAAGAACCGCTGACCCGCAAACTGCTGCTGGAACATCTGCTCCAGGCGCGTACGCATGTCCTGCTGCACGAAGCTGTTGACCGTGTCGTACGGCGCACCATAAGCCTCCTCTCGCCGAGCACCCTGCTGGTCCAGCAGAGCATAAGCCTGGGGCCGAGTGAAACGATGATATTCGAAATCGTTAACTAGCCGGTGGAGCAAGAACGAGCGGTGCTGGGTTTCTCGTTCCAGCGGGTTCACACCCGGCAGGATGCGGCTGGCCAGGTACACATTCGCGGCCGGAATGGCGGTGCCCAACGTGTTCCCCGAGGTGTTCCATCCTGCATAGCTCAGCAGCTTCGCGGCCCTCGTATCGATGGTCAGGGAGCTGTACAGTGAAGGGTCCGCTGTGCCAGTCTTTCCCAGGTTGATGTCGGCGACCGCCACCGGAAAGCCCTGCTCAATTTCAGTCGCCAGGTTGTGGGCGAATTGCTGGAAAAAGGTCGGGCGCGGGCTGGGGGTGTTCACGTAAAGCGAGTAGTCGAACGGCTCGCCCTCGGCGACCGGGATGCCGCCGCTCGCCACAATCTGCTCGCGTAGGCTTTGCTCCACGGTGGTGGCTTCGTAGGCAGGCACGATCTTGGCACCCATGGGGTCCGAAAGAACCGTGCGCACGCGCGGGCTCCACTTGAGCTCCTGCGTGACCCACCGGCTCACCATCATGTTCGAGAGTTGGTCGATCCCCTCGCAAAAGAACGCCTTAGAGTCAATGCCCAGAGCGGACGCGCGTTCTCGCAGGAGCCGGTTATCACGAATCTGGGGCCCTTCTGCTTGGGCGTCATCCTGCCCGACCATCAAGAAATCAAATCCGCCCCGAGAAACATGGCCCATGAGGTCCATTTGCAGAGTCCGATTGCGCAGGCGAGCCAAGTTATAACTTTCCAGTTCGCCAGCCGGAACGCGACTCGCGAGGGCGTAATAACTCGCGATGCCAGGGAGATCAAAGCTCATGAAAAGCCGCTCTCGGACCAGCAGCAGTTTGGTCATGACATCGCGGAACGGAGCGTTTTCGACTGTGCTCGTCGGCGCGAGGCGCATGATGCTGGAGAAGAGTGAAACTGGCACTCCTGGCTGCGAGTTGCGCCATTCCAGCAACTTCCGGAGCCGCTCACGGGCCTGAGGAACGCTCACCGTACCCTCGCGCGAGGCGATCAGCCCCCCGTAAAGCATCATCTCCACGTTCAAAAAGATGGCGTCGTAACGGTCTGCTGGCTGCGATTCAAGCCAAGAGAGAATCCTTTCTGGATCGCCCGGAGTGGTGAAGCGTCCCAGTAATTCCACCGGGGGCATCTCCACATCCACGCCCGCAATCGACCCGATCATTTGGGCAAATTGGCCTGTGGCAGGGCGGTCATCCAAGGGAACCAGCAGCACGCGTCGTGACTCGCTTGCAAGCGCACTTGCGCTCAGCAGGGAAGTCAACAGTACTGCATTCAACCCTCGGTGCATCGCGAAATCTTACCCCCGAATGAATGCGGTGAAAATGGTGCCGGGGGTGGGACTCGAACCCACACGGGTTTGACCCCAGTGGTGTTTGAGACCACCGCGTCTACCATTCCGCCACCCCGGCTGGGATTCAAGATGATACCCACTGCGCCGAGTAAGTGGCAAAATGACTTCCATGAAGCTTCTTGTGCTCGGCGGAACCCAGTTCGTAGGTCGCGCCATTGTCGAAATCCTCGTTGAGAAGGGTCATGAAGTCGTGCTCTTCACTCGTGGCCAAACCAACCCCGGGCTCTTTTCAAATCTTCGCAAAATCCAAGGGGATCGGCTGGTGGACCTCAGCGAGGCTGCCACAGAAGACTGGGACGCTGTGATCGATGTGAGTGGCTACGTGGTGAAAGCCGCGAATAAGGCCGTCGAGGCATTCCGCGATAAAGCCAAGCACTACGTGTTCATCTCTACCATCTCGGTCATTGATGTCGAGAAGGGTGGCATCCACGACGAAAATGCGCCCCGACTCACCATGGAGAATCTGGACGACGCCGAGGTCTCCGCCGAAACCTACGGTCCGCTCAAAACCCGCTTCGAGGACATCCTGCAAGAGGGTTTCCCGGGCCGACTGACTATCATCCGTCCCGGGCTCGTTGCGGGACCCAACGACCCCACCGATCGCTTCACACTCTGGGCCACCCTGACCGAGTCGAACGAGCGCTTCCCAGCCCCTCCCAACCCCGATCAGCCGATACAGTGGGTGGACGTGCGCGATCTCGCGGCATTCACTGTGAACCAAATCGAGGCTACTTCAGGAGAGACGTTTGTCGTCGTTGGTCCCGAAAAGCCCATAACCTTCCGCGAATTCCTGCACCGCATGAACCCCAGTGGCCAGCCGGTTTGGATCACGGAAGAGCAATACACGAACTCCGAGGCGCACTTGCCCATGGCTCTGCCCTCGACCCACCTGGGAATCTTCCAGGTGGATCAAAAGAAGGCTCTTGCCGCGGGCCTTAGGCTACGCTCGCTGGAAGAAACTTTGGCTGACACCCGCGCCTTCGCAAAAACCCTCGACCGCCCGCTCAAAACCAAGCTCCCCGACGAAGTCGTCTCGTCTTGGCTATCCTAAAGCGCTCTAATCGAGGGCCATTCCACTTCCACGCCCTGCTTTCGCAGCAGGGTTTGGAAGTCGGCGAACAAGCCGGCGTTGTGCCGAACGTCTCGCGGCGTACAACCACGGTTCAGGGCAAAGGCGCTGAGTAACCCAGCGACTTCACCAATGTTCCACTCCACCGGGTGCAATCGATAGCACCCGTTGGTGATGTGCGTCACGCCGAGGTTCTTGCACGCCGGTAGCAGGTTCTCCATCCGCATGGGCAGCAGCGCACCCAGCGGGATCTGGAATGGGTAGCTGGCCAGGTCCACCGAGTTGCGCCCAGTCGCGCTGGGGTGCAGGTCGATTCGGTACGCCCCGATTCCAACCGAGTCCTCAAAATGCTCTGACGACCCGCACTCGTTTCTGGCCTTGACGCCTACGTGGTTCTCGGTCACGGTCATCTCGGCGCGGATGCGGCGGCTCTCGCGGTGATAAGGCGCCATCGCCAAACCATCATCAGTGCCCACAAAGTCAGGCGCAAAGTACAGGCCGGGGTAACCATGACCACCGTCTTCGCGCGGTGCCTCTGTTTGGAGCCAATAGAGCAAACTCGTCGAAAGAGCCCTTGAGTCGTGATAAGCCTGCGCGATTTTTTCTGGACTAGCGTCGATCACGTGGACGAAGCAGTCGTTCTGCGCCCAATTCACCATCGTAACATCGCGTGTATTGGGGTCCGCGAGGTTCTCCTTCATCACAATCTGGCGATAGGAGAACATGCCGTATTCGCCAAAGAGCTGGTAAGTGGTGGTAGCCCACGTTATTGGGTTGCTCACCGTCCAGCTCAGCAGCTTGCCGGGCCAGGCTGGCTGCGTATCGGGCACATAGTCGCGCCAGTGGGCGTAGTCTTGGGGTTCAGCGATGCGATGATCGCCATTGGGGTCATAGCCCATTGCGAAGCACCACGTGAGGCCCTGTACGTCGTGCGAGTCGCCATGTTCGGTCGCGCTGGGCTCTCCGGTTTCTGCACGGCTTTCCTGACCGCTCACGTACTCCGTCTCGGTCAGTGGAAGCAAGTCACCAATCTCGGTCGCGTCCAAGAAGTAGGCTGCGCGAATCGTGCGCTCTTCGCCGGTGCGAAGAGACCGCACGGTCACGGATTGCACGCGGTCGCCATCGGTTTTTGCTCCCACCGGCACCCATCGTTGCCAAACCTGCAGAAGACCCGTGGAACGAGAGGGCGCCAGCATCGAGGCCAACACTCCATGGGCAATGCGGGGCTCCACACAAAGCCGACTGACCCAACCGCCGCCGGGGTTTAGGAGCGGGTTTGCGCGGGCTTCGGGCGTCAGGGGAAGGTGGTCGGAGTAGTAACGCCGGCATCGGTTGCGGAAATCGCGATAGCGCAGCGTGCAGCCGTGCGACTCGATCCAGGGGTGCTCATCGGGAGGAACGGCTTGGCTGGTCAGCTGACCGCCGACCCAATCAAACTCTTCCGTCATGATGACGCGGTAGCCAAGGCTAGTGGCAGCTAGGGCGGCGGCGACTCCTCCAGTCCCCCCACCAATAATTGCGATATCAC
>JALHPH010000017.1:0-3691 GCA_022842565.1 Fimbriimonadaceae bacterium | reverse complement strand
ATCACAGGTTGCGTCCATGCTTCAACCGCCTAGCTTAGCAGGTTCCGTGCCTAACTGCGGGGGTGGGCCTTCGTGATGACATCTCGTAGTCTTTCCACGCTGATATGCGTGTAAATCTGGGTCGTGGCGAGCGATTCGTGCCCCAAGAGCTGCTGCACGGTCTTCAGTTCTGCGCCGCCATCCAACAAGTGAGTGGCAAACGAGTGCCTCAAGGTGTGCGGCGAAACGTCCGGCGGGAGGCCAGCGCGAACACACCACCGCTTGACGATGTTTTGCACCGTGCGGGTGGATAGCGGCTTCCCGCGTTCGTTCAGTAGAAGGGTCTCCTCGGGCTGCGGCGCAAACTGATTGGGGCGCTCTTTTTGCAGATACTCGAGGATCGCCTCGCTGCAGGGCCGGCCGAAGACCACCATGCGATCCTTGCGCCCTTTACCTCGCACATAGAGCGTGCCGTTTGGCAGGTCGATATTGGCTCGCTGAACCGTCACGACTTCGCTGGCCCGGAGCCCCGCGCTATAGAGCAGTTCCATCACCAATCGGTCTCGGCACGGCGATTTGCTCGTGTCGTCTTGTTCTAAAAGTTGGTCGGCTTGGTGCTGCGTGAGCACATGCGGGAGCGGCTTCGAACGGATCGGCGGCTCTAGCGCCATAGTCGGGTCAGATTCGATATGGCCCTGCTCCACCAAAAACCTGCAAAAGGCGCGAAGGCAGCTCAGCCGCCGGGCCCTTGTCGACGCGCCACCTCCGGCATGCCGCATGAAAGCCTTCAGGTCCTGTGAGCTGATTAGCCATTCGCCCTGCGACCAACCAAGCCACTGACGAAGGTCATTGCCATAGGCCCGGGCGGTGTGCGGCGATTTTGTGGCCCGGGTGAGGGCTAGGAAGTCATCGACAGCGCCAGTCGCCGCGCCGTTATCGTTCGAGGGCTCCGAAGACGAGTGTGGCATTGTGTCCCCCAAAACCGAAGGAGTTGGTCAACGCTGTTTTCACGGTCGCCACGCGCATCACGTTCGGCACGTAGTCCAGATCGCAAGCGGGGTCGGGCGTCTCGTAGTTGATCGTCGGCGGGATTTTGCCGTCGCGCATCGCGAGCAAGCAGAAAATTGCCTCCACCGCGCCGGTCGCTCCCAGCGAGTGGCCCAGCATAGATTTGGTCGAGCTAATCGGAACGTGGTAGGCGTGATCGCCCAGAAGCTTTTTGATCGCGGCCGTCTCTTGCGCGTCGTTGTAGGGCGTGCTGGTCCCGTGGGCGTTGATGTAATGCAGATCGGTGCCCGCGAGGCCAGCCATATCCATGGCCCGCTTCATGCTGCGTAACGCGCCAGAGCCGTCCGGATCGGGCTGCGTGATGTGGTACGCGTCCGCCGTCAGGCCGTAGCCCAACAGCTCGCCGTAAATCTTCGCTCCGCGCGCCATCGCAAAGTCGTAGTCTTCCAGAACCAAAACGCCAGCACCTTCGCCGATCACAAATCCGTCACGGTCTGCGTCAAATGGGCGCGAAGCCCGCTGAGGATCGTCATTGCGATTGGACATCGCTCGGACCGCACAAAAGCCGCCCATCGCGATCTCGTTGATAGGGGCCTCGGCACCGCCGGTGACCATCACCTGCGCATCACCGCGGCGGATTTGCCAATAGGCTTCGCCGATGGCGTTTGCGCCGGTGGCACAAGCGGTAACAATACAAGTGTTCGGTCCGCGCAGGCCATATTCGATGCTGATGAGCCCGCTTGCCATGTCCGGGATCATGTACGGCACCAAGAAAGGCGAAATGCGCGAAGGCCCGTCGTTAATCTGCTTGCGGTGTTGCTCGCCCAGCAATTCCAAGCCGCCGATTCCAGACCCGATCAATGTTCCGATCAGGTCGCGGTTTTCGTCGGTCACCTTCAGCGCCGAATCCTGCATCGCCATGCGAGCAGCGGCTACGGTGTAGGCAAGGAACGGATCGACGCGCTTGGCGTCCTTTTTATCCATCCAATCGCCGGCGTCAAAGCCCTTGATGGCGGCAGCAAAGCGAGTGGAATAGGCGCTGACATCAAATGTGTCGATGGGCGCAACCGGGTTCTTCCCGGCAAGAATATTGGTCCAGGTTTCTTCGACACCGATGCCGAGTGCGGTTACCAGGCCAACGCCTGTCACCACCACTCGGCCAGACGGTCGAGGGGTTTCGGGCATCAGCGCGGCTTCAGGATGTAATCGATCGCGTCGCTGACGGTCTTTAGTTGGCTGACGTCGTCATCGGGGATGTCGATATCAAACTCCTCTTCGAAGCCCATCACCAGCTCGACGACGTCGAGGGAATCGGCTCCGAGATCATCGGTAAATGAGGCAGTCTCCACAACTTCGTCCTCTTTGACGTTGAGGGTTTCGGCCGTCACTTTGCGAATGCGGGCCAGAGTCTCTTCACGGCTCATGGGCGGAAGATACCCGTGGACTCGTGACCGCTGCAAGCCCGGATATGATAAGGGAGTCCATGGACCCATCGCCGCGCTTCCTTGTCGTCGTTCCCAGCATCCGGCAAACCCGCACCGGCTTTGAGCAAGTCCAGGCTCGGGTGAAGGCGACTTTCGACCTGCCGACCGAGTATCACCTCCTCGATGGTTCACAGGGAAAGCCCGCCGCGCTGAATCTGGCGCTCCAACAACTTCTCCCGGCAAGCCAAGCGGAGTTCTATGTGACGATGGACGACGACTACATTCCTCCCGTCGATTGGCAAGAGCGCGCCATCCAAGCCATGGCAGATTTTCCAAAACTCGGGGCACTCAGCTTCTGGGTCGGCGACGATCCGGCGTTGCAGTCGCTCATCGGCGCGCACCGGGTGGGTCCGCCCCAGGCCGCAGGTCAAAGCGTCGTGAGGTTCTGCGAACGCGGCCACCACTTGGCGGGAGCAATTCTTGTTTATCGCCGCACCGTCGCCGAAGCCGTTGGACCGCAGCCAATCACCGCGGAAAAGTATCAGGTGTGGGAGGACGCTTGGCGCGGCCGCAAAGTGCAGGCTCTGAGGTACGAACTAGGTTTCGTGGAAGCGGAGGTGCCCGAGTTTATTGAGTTCGATGATCCCGAGGAGTACAAGCAGTGGCGGACCGAACAGGTCATTCGTTCGCGGAAGGATCAGGACGCCCAACTGGCTAGGACCGGCATCCCTGACCCCTGGACTCTCCGCCTGCGCCGCTGGGTCGCGCGCGTGAGGGGACGCTCGGTAGGTCCCTAAAAAAGCCCGCCCTTTCTGCGCGAAAGGGCGGGCGCTAGGGAAGCGGGGCTTTAGTCGCCGAAGGTTCCGAACCTCGCGGCAAGGATACTGAAGTCCGCAGGACCGACTTCGTTATCGCCGTTCAGGTCGGCATTCGCGTTGAAGTTCGCGTCCCCTAGGAACGATCCAAACGCCGAACTCAGCACCGAGAAGTCAGCCGGGCCAACTTCGTTGTCCAGATTCGAGTCGCCATTCACGAGCTCAGTCGTGAAGTTTGCACCCGAGGTGGAGAAGACCACACTACCGGTGACCTTTCGCAGCCAGTGCGAGCTCTTCACGTACACGTCGTAAGTGCCTGCTGGCAGCCCACTGATTCCTTCGCTAACTGATCCAGCGGCCCCAAACACGTCGTTGATCGTGACCAATGCAGAGGAGCTACCAACGTTCGTGATTGTCAGGGTGTAGCCCTTTCCAGCCTCATCGGGGAGGTAGTCGGACAATGTC
>JALHPH010000016.1 GCA_022842565.1 Fimbriimonadaceae bacterium | reverse complement strand
TGGTGGTGCTGGAAGAGGTCTTGAATTCGGCCTACCGTGAGGGCAGGGTAGTGCTTGTACCAAGTTTCGCGATTGGCCGCACTCAGGAACTGCTCTATTTCATCAGCAAACTCCAGCGAGCTGGCCGCATTCAGCGGGTGCCGATCTTTATAGATTCTCCGATGGCGGTTTCCACGACCGCGCTTTACGACCGGTCCTTCGACGATCAGGACAAGGATTTCCGAAAGCTCGTCGCAGAGGGTATTGAGCCCCTGGAGCCCGAGCATTTGAGTATGGTGAGGGATCGAAACGGCAGCAAGGAGCTGAACAAGCGCCCCGGGCCTATGATGATCATCGCTGGGAGTGGAATGGCCACTGGCGGCCGCATTGTTCACCACCTGAAGCAGCGCCTTGGCGACCCGAGCACGCTTGTTCTATTTACCGGTTATCAGGGCGAAGGCACCATGGGCCGCGACATGATCGAGGGTGCGACCGAAGTCCGCATCATGGGGCAGCCGGTGGAAGTGCGCGCGGAGGTTCGCCAAATGACCTCGCTCAGCGCCCACGCCGATCAGGGCGAAATCCTTCGCTGGCTCGGCACTTTCCGCACTCTGCCAAAGAAAATCTGCCTGGTCCACGGAGAGCCCGGGCCGCAAGAAGTGCTTGCGGACAAGATCCGCGAGCAGTTCGGCTGCGACGTGAGCATTCCTGAGCACCTCAGCCGCGTCACTATCGGGGGATAATCAATAACAATGTCAGACCTTAAGCACCATATTGATGCGCTTGCGCAGCTGATGCAAGAGAGTGGCCTGCGTGAAGGCAAGCTGTGCGGCGCGGATTGGAGCGTCGAGTTTGCGCGAGAAGCACCGCGTCCGGCAGTGAGCTTTATGCCCGCGCCAGCCCAAAATGGCGGTGAGGCAGTTGCCGAACCGAAGCCTGCCGTAGCGCAGAATGGGCCGAACGTGCCCGCCGGTACCCCGATTACCACACCGATGATGGGGGTCTACTATTCCTCATCCTCGCCCGATGCACCGCCTTTTGTGAATGTCGGCGACACCGTGACAGCGGGGCAGGTCGTGGGTTTGGTCGAGGCGATGAAGGTGTTTAACGAGATTACGAGCTCGGTTTCGGGCAAAGTGGTGGCCGTGGTGGCAAGCAACGGCGCGTTGGTGCAGCCCGGCGAAACGCTGGTGATCATTGGGTAAGGAGATCGGAATTGGCCTTCTGGGCTATGGAACGGTCGGCGCGGCCGTCGCACAAATGGTGCAGGACCATGGCTTCCGCATTGCCACTGAGACAGGCACCCTCCCGCTGATCAGGGTTGCAGGCGTTCGCGACACCAGCAGACACCGCGACCCGATGCCGCCAGTCCTGACGAGCAACCTTTTGGAAGTCGTGGAGGCGCCGGAAGTGGATGTCGTCATCGAGGTGATGGGCGGCATGAATCCGGCTGGCGCGCTCATTCGAAAGGCACTGCAGCTTGGTAAGCCCGTGATCACCGCCAATAAGATGCTGATGGCCGAGCAATGGGCCGATCTGATGGAATTCGGAGGCGAACTGCACTTCGAGGCGGCCGTAGCAGGGGCTATTCCTATCGTTGAAACGCTTTCGACTTTGGTGGCGACGCAGCCGATCACGCGCATCGAAGCCATCTTGAACGGCACGACAAACTACATCCTCACCCAGATGCGGCATGCGGGTAAGACGTACGACGAAGCGCTGGCCGAGGCGCAGGCGCTGGGTTACGCCGAGGCCGAACCCAGCAGTGACGTGGAGGGCTGGGACGCAGCCTATAAGCTCGTGATTCTGGCTTCGATGATCGAGGGGGACGCTCGGTTGGTCGGCGAAGTTGATCGCGATGGGATCACGCTGGTCTCGCAAGAGAATATCCAGAAGGCGTCAGCTGCGGGCCGGACCATCAAGTTGGTTGCGCAATATGAGCGTGGTGACCTCACAGTTGGGCCGGTCGCACTTGAATCAGATCATCCCTTGGCTTCGGTGGATGGGGTCGAGAACGCCCTGGTCATTGAGGGGCCGGCCCTGGGGCGTTTGATGCTACGAGGCGCGGGCGCGGGCGGATTAGCAACGGCAACTTCGGTGCTGAGCGACCTGATTCGCGTAATCAGACGTCGATCTGAGCAATGAAGGTTTTCTTTTTGGCGGCGCTGGCAGTGTGTGGCACCGCCGCATCGGCGCACCTGCTCATTGATGCGAGCGAGGTTTCAAGTGCTCGGTCAACTCTGCACGGCATTGAGCTGATGAGGCAAGCGGATAGGGAAGCGGGCCAATCGGCAACCCTGCGCAGACTCGTGGGCGGCAGCTTGCTGACCACGAGTCGCGAGGCCCTTGCGAGGGTCATTACGCTGAGCTCGGCGCTTGAGCTGGAACCCAAAGCGTCTTGGCGAGAGGCCCTTATCCGAGAGGGCGATGCGCTGGCGACATTCGCAGATTGGACGCCCGGAGAATTCTTGGCAACCGCAGAAGCGATGGCCGCGTTGGCGATCGCCTCTGAGTCGGTGCCATCACGGTCAGGAGAGTGGTCGCGGGCATTGGTTTCAAAGGGTTTGCGCCCGGCATTGGATGCCATCGCATCGGGAGAGGATTGGACCAAGCGGAAGAACAACTGGCCTCAAGTCATCGCTAGCAGCATGATCCTTGCTGCGCTGGCCACCGAAGACGGCGACGCCAACACAAGCCAAAAAGCGCTGGTCGAAGCGCGAAAGCTTCTGGCGACGACAGACCGCTTTTACGCACCGGATGGGCTTTCACCAGAGGGCATCGACTACTGGGTGTACGGCGTCGATTTTCAGGCTATGGCCCAGCGAGCGCTCCGGTTGAAAGGTCAGGATGGCGTGTTTGATCATTCGGTCTGGAGCCGCGCGGGCTGGGTGCTCCCGGCGTTGACCGGGCCCAGCGGACGGGTCTACAACATCGGCGATTCAAGCGACGAGCACCTGGGTAGCATCGCCCTCTTTGAAATGGCGGCGCGCGCGAATAGGCCCATCTGGGCGAGCTGGAATCGGGGACGGCTGCAACAAGAGCTCTCCAATGATCGCTCCCCGTGGCGAGAACGTCGGCGGCTTTGGGGTCTCGTGCCGTTCTGGTCGGGCCGCACTCCCGCCGTTGCAGGTGTCAGCTTGCCGCCCGGCAGTCTTTTCGAAGGCGAGACCATCGTTGGTACGCTTCGAAGGGGCAAGACCTGGCTGGCCTTCCGGGCTGGCCAAAACGGTGCCCCCCATTCGCACCTCGACGCGGGTTCGTTCGTGCTCGAGATGGGCGGCGTGCGCTGGTCCGTGGACCTGGGCAGCGATGCCTACGATCTTCCGGGCTACTTCAATGCTGGTACCAGTGGTAAGCGTTGGGATTACCTTCGCACGAGCGAAAGAGGTCACAGCCTCATGTACTTCTCCGACCGACGCCAAGCCGTGCACGGCCGATCGAAAGTGGCCGAATGGAACCCAGAACGACTCGAAGCCACGCTCAATCTGGGCGGGATCTTTGCAACTCGCAGCTTGAAAACTTGGGATCGCAGGTTCTGGATCGCAAGCGATTCTCGCGTGGTCATTGAAGACGACTTAGGTGGCTTGCCGGATGGGATTTGGCAGATAATCGCGCCAGGGCAGGCGGTCGCGACGGGAAACACCGTCACCCTGACGCATCAGGGCCAGCGGCTGCGGCTGACAGCCGAACAGGTGCCGGGAGCCAAGTGGAGCGCCAAAGCCTTGCGCACTGCGCACCCCGGCGAAAGAAAGCTCCCACCTGTCTCTGCAGTGCAGTTCTCTGTGCCAACAGGTACTCCGAGCGTGCGCGTGGTGCTAGAACTTCTCGACAACTAAACCCAAGGTTACGTATACTTCGCAGACTATGCAGACACCGTCGTCTCAGGCCGCGCTGGGTTGTGGCTTTGCCACGCAGGAGCCCTCCGGGGCTTTCATTCTTGAGGATTTTGGAGCGGAGGAATCTCTGATGATTCGGGCAGCCGAGGATTTCAGCCGAAAGGAAGTCCTCCCCGTGCAAGAGCGGTTGGATGTGCAAGAAGACGGGCTCATGGTGGGGCTGATTCGGAAAGCCGGTCAGCTTGGATTCTGCGGACCCGACACCAGCGAAGCCTACGGCGGACTTGGGCTTAGCAAGAACCTGGCAGCGCGTATGCTCGAGTTTTTGAGCCTAAACGCCAGTTTCAGCGTCACCATCGGCATCACCAGTGGCATCAGTCAAGCTGGGCTGAACCTCTTCGGAACGGAGGCGCAACGCCAAAAGTACCTTCCCCAACTCACGAGCGGCGAGCACATTGGTGCCTATGCATTGAGCGAGCCCAATAGTGGTAGCGACGCACTCAGCATGACCACCCGCGCCGACGAGCGCGGCGGCAAGTTCATCCTGAACGGCACAAAAATGTGGATCAGCAACGCGGCTTGGGCGGACCAGTTCTTGGTCATGGCCAAGATCAACGGCGAGCAGGTGACCGCATTCCTGGTTGAGAAGGACTTCCCTGGGGTAAGCATTGCGCGCGAAGAGCATAAGATGGGTCTGAAGGGATCGTCAACCAGAAGACTGGTGCTTGACAACGCCGAGGTCCCGGTTGAAAATATGCTGCATGAAGCAGGGAAGGGCCACCAGGTGGCGTTCAACGCGCTCAATTTGGGCCGTTTTAAGCTGAGCTCCATGTCGATGGGCCCGGCGCGCGAAGCAATCTGGCACTCGGTGCAGTATGCCCAGGATCGGCGGCAGTTTGGTCAATCAATCAGCAACTTTGGGCTCATCCAAAAGAAGGTGGCCGACATGGTGGCGTTCTTCTATGCGGCCGAGAGTGTGACCTATCGGTGCGGCGCCGATATCGACCGTGCTTTCGCGGCAATGGGCGGAGATGCCGTGGGCAACCGAAAGGCAGCTGAGGAAATGGCGGTAGAGTGCTCGGCCTGCAAGGTTCTCGCGACGGAACTTGAGAGCCTGATCGTGGATGAGGGGCTCCAGATTTATGGGGGCTACGGGTTCACCGAGGAGTTTCCCTTGGCCAGAATCTATCGAGATGCCCGCGTAAGCCGCATCTATGAGGGCACAAACGAGATCAACCGCATCTTCCTGGCCGATCGCCTCGTGCGCCGCCTGGCGGCGAGCGGCGCTAGCCTTCAAGATTCCGGCTCGGGTCCGGTGGAACACTTCTTCTACCATGCTTTCTCGGCGTGGATCGAACGGGTCGGACTCGAGGGTTTTGGAAAGGCCGTGCCGCAGATCGAACTTGGCGCATTGAGCGACCTGGCAATGCTGCACTACGCAGTGCAGAGCGCACGCTATCGCGCGGCGAGGACCGGCGGCATCAACCAGGAGCTGTGCAACCACTTTGAGAACTGGGCTCGCCCTCGAGCGATTGAGGCTTATCAGCAGGCAATGGATGAGGGCGTCGAGCTGCCGAGGCCGCTTCCGGTTGATATCGGAGCGCTCACCGAAGCAGCATTTGAACGAAGATTGCCACTAAGGTAGGAATTTGGGGCGAATGCTTCGTAAAATAGGTGTATGGGAAGTTTGGAGCCCATTGAGCCAGATCGCCCCCAGGACCACACTCGGCCCTCGCTTCTAGACGAGTACGCGGTCGCCAAAGACAAGGCGCGGTTGACGATGAAATTCGTCGGCGGCGTGATCTTGTTGATACTTGCCGGCGCGCCGCTGTATGAAGCTGCGACCCGCGGGACCTACTTTGTGCTGGCCGTGGAATCCATGATTTTGGCTGCGGTGCTGACAATCGCGCTTCTGCTGAGCCTCAGCGGAGTGGTGGCTTGGTTGGCTTGGCAATTTGCGCAGAACTGCCTGGACAAGGGTGAAACTCGCCCAAGGGGCGCCCATATGGCTGCCGTCGTCGGTTTTGCGCTGGTCGCTGGTTTACCACTTGGCTCGACGCTCTGGGCACAACGCGATCTCAGTCACGGAATCCTAGCGTTCGGTGGGGTGTTCTGGGTGGTGGCTTCGTGCGGCTTGCTGGGCTACTTATCGCGATTCGCTGCCAGCGGCAAGCGGTTCTTCTGAGGCGTTTCGGCGGGCGCGCTGCGCTCCCCATACACCTGCGAAGACCAGCATCATCCCAAGAATCTGCACCGGAAGGACCGCGTCTTTGAGCAGCAAGATGCCGGTGATCATAGCTGTCGGCGGCACCAAGAACTGGTGAAGCATCGCGCCGACCGGGCCGATGTCCTTGACCGCCCGATAGAAGCCAAAGAACCCAAGTGCCCCTGCGAGCAGCGAGATATGCCCCAGGGCCAGCCACGTGGCGGGCTGCAGTTGAAGCCAAGGCGTCGACATAAGGCTTGCGCCGCCATAGGGGAGCAGCACAATGAGGCTGCCCGGCATGCTGAGGGTCAGCACCTGAAGCGGGCTGCGAGTGCGCATCAGACGCCGAGAAAGCACTACGCTGAGCGCCCAACAGAGCGCCGCGGTCAGCATGAGCCCGACTCCGCGCGGATCCATGGCGAGCGGGCCTGTTCGCGCCGTCACTAATCCCACTCCCACCAGTGCCAAGAGCGCTCCACCCAAAACAATCCAGTCAAACTTCTCTTGCTTGAAAAGGCAAGCTAGGAGGGTGGTCCAAATGGGGGAAGTAGCCATGAGGATCGCGCCGTCCGCCGCCGTCACATAGCGCAGCGCTTCCAGAAAGAAGAACATGTAGACGCCCATGCTGAGCATGCCGAGTGCCAGCAGCACGGCGGCGTCGCGTGGCGATTTGTAACGCAGCGGCAGGCCCTGCCAACGGCAAATCAGGACGAGCGCAACCGCCATCGGGATCGCCCGGGCGAGCGCGACGGTGCTGGGCAAAAGCTCTTGATAGAGCACTTTGATGATGGCGAAGTTAGTTCCCCAAGCGAGAACCGTGAGCATCATCCATGGATGCAAATGCGGAAACGGCCAAGTGGGCCGCTTCAAAACGGCTTATCCACGGGTGGTACGGGTCGCTCGATCGTCCGGGGTTTGAACCGCTTGGCGTACACAGTTGAATCGGCAATGGCTGAAAAGTGCGCGCCCATCGCAAAAAAGAGCGGGAGCAGAACAGTCGCATTGAAGTCCAGAGCGCTTCCACGGTTAAGCCCCATCACCGAGGCAAGCCCAGTCAAGCCGTTTGGAATCAGAAATGCCCAGATCCAGCAGACTCCCCAAACCACCAGAAAGCCTAGGCCAAGCTTGACTCGCCCGGTTACGATCTGGCCCAATCCGGGAACAAGTACCGTGAGGATGGCTGCGACCTTGCCTCGTGCCATGACTTCGACGCTGGTCAGGTCCTCCAGAGCGTTATGCGGGCTGAGTGCCAAAACGGTTTCGGCGTACAGCCGCTCGATATCGGGGTTCTTGGGGTGGGTTGCCAAACCGCGCTTTAGCAGGTCGTTGGCCTTGCGACGTTGGCCACGCTCGACGAGGTCCTTGGCCACCATAAGGATGACTTGCGCGTAGCCAGGAGCGAGGCGCTGAGCCTCGTCGAGCGCCTTGGTGGCCGCAGCATCACTGCCACGGCGTTTCAACACCATATAGCCCTGCAGCTCCTTTTCGGCCTGATCAATCTGCTGGTGGGACGGCAGTTCGAAGGGCTCGACGTCGGGGGCTGTGGTGGCTTCTGTTGCGGGTTCTGCCGGGGTTACGGCAGGCTCGGGTCCGGCCTCATCTCGGTCCATAGCGTCTCCAGATCATAGAATTGTCGGCGCTCCTCGCGCATCACGTGGAAAACCACTTCGCCAAAGTCCATCAGCTCCCAGCCGGTTCCGCTAAGTTGGGTTCGGAGCGGGCGGACGTTGTGTGTCCGCAGCTTTTCGGCGACTCGCTCCACAATGGCGTTCACGTGGGTGTCACTGGTACCGGTGCAGATGATGAAGAAATCCGCCACGCTCGTCTTCGAGCGGACGTCCAGGGTTTCGATGCGTTCGGCCTTCATCTCGTCCGCATATCCGCGCACGAGATCGGCAAGTTCTAAGCTGGTCAGAGGTTCACCCTCGCTTGTTGATCAATCATATTGTCCTATTTACCTGGTCGTTGGTAAAGCCCGTTTTCAGCGATGTAATGGGCCACGGCGGGCGCTAATCCCTCTGGAGTGGACTCGCCGGCGCTGAGTTTTGTTCGAAGTTCGGTGGAGGAGTAGGGAAGCGATTCGAGCTTGACGATATCGAGCTGTCGCTGGATTAGTTCGCCTTGAACGCGCTGCACGACTTCTGGTTCGAAACCCTCACGAATGACCGCCGCGATGCGCGCCGTGCGGATGATTCTGTCCCATTGGAGCCAGCTGGTGAAGGTCATCAGGCTGTCCGCGCCCATCAAGATCCAGTACTGACCGGGCATAGCGAGTTGCAGTTCATCCAGGGTCTTGACCGTGTAGCTCGGGCCGCCGCGCGTGATTTCGAGGTCGCTGGTGGCCATCTTCGGCTCCTCGGCGATGAGCGCTTTCACCATATTGAGCCGGTGCTTTCCACTTGCGTGCGGAATTTTGGGCTTCATGGGGTTGCGCCCGGCGGGGACCCAGAGCACGAGGTCGAGCTCCAGAGCCTTTTGGACCCGTTGCGCTAGGCTGAGATGGCCGAGATGCGGGGGGTCAAACGATCCACCGAATACTCCGATCCTCATTTCTCGTCCTCAAACGTGAACACGGCCTCCCCAACATAGACGTTATCGCCATTTTGGGCGCCGGCCTCGCGGAGCATCTCGATGATGCCCATTCTTTGAAGTCGACGGTGAAGGAATCGAATGGCGTCGCGGTTGTTAAGGTTGGTCATGGCGACCATACGCAGAATCCGCTTGCCGACCAGCTCCCATCCGCCCTCGACCTTCACGACAGTGATCATCTCGGTCACTTGGTCTGGAGCCAGCGTCAGGCCCACTTCGGCGGGCGCCTCGGCGCGGGCGTCTTCTAGCTCTTCCAGAGTTGCGAAGAGCAGCGGTTGGAGTCCTTCTCCGGTGGCGGCAGAGATAGGGAAGAGGGGTAGGTCGAGGCCCTCAAGTCGTTCGCGCAAGGCGTTGTATTCCGAAGATGGGATGATGTCCATCTTGTTCACGGCGAGCAGCATGGGTCGCGCCGCCATGGTCGGGTCGTAGCGCACTAACTCTTCGTTGATCAGCTTGACGTTCTCAACCGGATCACTTCCGTCGATGGGGAAGGCGTCGACCACGTGGATGAGCACGCTGCAGCGCTCCACGTGCTTTAGAAACTGGTGGCCCAGCCCATGTCCCTCGCTGGCGCCTTGGATGAGCCCGGGAAGGTCTGCGACAACAAAAGTCTGATCGGCAACGCTGACAACGCCAAGGTTTGGAATGATCGTCGTAAACGGATAATCGGCAATCTTGGGCCTAGCTGCGGAGATCCGTGAGATCAGAGTGCTCTTGCCGGCATTGGGCAGGCCGACCAGACCCACATCTGCGAGAAGCTTAAGCTCGAGCTTGATTCTGCGCTGCTCGCCTGGTTCGCCTTTTTCGGCGAAGTTGGGCACTTGACGCACGGAGCTCACGTAGTGCTGATTTCCGTGTCCACCTCGGCCGCCCTTGCACAGGATAAACCGCATGCCGTGGATATTGAGATCCACCATCTTCTCGCCGGTTTCTTCGTCGGTGACGATGGTGCCGACCGGGACTCGAAGTTCGATGGATTTGCCGTTCGCGCCGCGCTTGTTTCCGATCGCGTGCACGCCGTTTTCTGCCCGGAACCGAGCCGTGATTCGAAAATCGTAGAGAGTACGCCTTCCCTGGTCGGCGATCAAGATAATATCTCCGCCTTTGCCACCATCGGCTCCATTGGGCCCGCCGCGGGGAACGTGCTTTTCGCGGTGAAAACCGACTGCTCCGCTGCCGCCAGTGCCGCTGGAAAAGTCAACGATGGCTTCGTCGATGAAGCTACTCATACGGGCTCCTCGCCCGCGCGCATGCCTGGGAGCAACGAGACCCTGACCTCGCCCTTTTTGATGCTAATTTCCTTAATAAATTCTCGAACCATAGGAATGAGGGTGCCCTCAACTTCCAACAAATCTTGTGCCCGGCCGGTGATGACCTGGGTCACTTTGCCCACCAATTCGCCTTCGAGGGTGAGCACTTTGAGTCCCATCAGATCGCCTGCATAGAACTCGTCTTTGTCCAGTTCGGGCCGCCATTCTTTCGGAACCTCGACTGGCTTATTGATGAGGAGTGCGGCATCTTCGGGGGTGCTGATGCCCTTCAGGCCGACGCGGACTTGGCCTTTGTGCCAGGCCGTCCAAGTGATGGAGTGCTCGACGCCCGCGATGTAGAGAGTCTCGCCGACGTTGAATCGCTCGGGGAACTGAGTCGTAGGCGCGATTTTCACGCACCCCTTGATGCCGAACACCCCAACGACTTGTCCGATCAGAACAAAATCATTTGGGGCGTTCTTTTGGCGACGACGCAAGAGAAGGGCCTATTCGGTGATGACTTTGACAAAGGCACGCTTGCGCTGCTTACCGAGAGCTGCGCTCACATAGTGCCGAATGGCGGCGATGACGCGACCATTCTTTCCGATGATTTTTCCTACATCGCCCTGGGCAACCGTGACGTAGTAGGTGAGTCCTTCGCGCTCGCTACGATACTCGACCGCGACTGCGTCGGGATCGGTCACAACCTGCTTGGCGAGGTACTCAACGAGGCCTTTGTATTCCTTCATGCTTCTGGAGTGGGTTCGGCTGCGGGCTCGGCGGGAGCTTCGGCAACGACTTCTTCAACCGGTGCCTCAGCGGGTGCTTCGGCTGGAGCCTCTACGGGTGCTTCTGCGGGTACTTCTTCGGTTACTTCGGGGGCTGCAGCGGCAACCGGTGCGGCCTCGATGACCGAAGCGGTGGACATTACAGCGGTCCGCTTATCCAAAAACTTGAACTTGGCTCGCGCGGCCGGGCGTTGCTCGAAGAACTCGCCGAGCGCGCCGGACTTCTTGAGCAGGTAGGCAACGGTCTGGGTGGGCTGTGCGCCCTGAAGCAACCAATAAAGAGCGCGCTCGTTATTGATTTCCAGCACCTTTTCTCGGGGTGTTGGGTTATAGGTGCCGAGGGTCTCTACGGCCGCACCATCGCGCGCCGAAAGCGCTTTGGCTACCACCACACGGTAAAAAGGTCGGGCCTTGGTGCCCATACGTCGAAGTCGAATCTTTACCAAATTTAATCCTTCCTAAGTTCTTCTCTTGCCTGATCGTCTTGGGCTGAATTTTCATCAGCGCCGTCGCTTGTTAAACTTTCCTGGGCGCTTTTCCATTTTGGCGGCCTGTTTCATCATCTTGCGCATTCCGTAGTATTGATTGACGAGGCGATTGACCTCTTCCACGGTTGCGCCAGACCCTGCCGCTATGCGTTTGCGCCTGGAACCGTTTATTATATCCGGATTTGTACGCTCTTTTGGAGTCATTGAAAGAATCATCGCCTCAATTCTTTTCATTTGACGCTCGCTTTCGTCGCTATCCAGCTGGTTCATCATCTCTTCGGGCAGTGTCGCCATGCCCGGAAGGTGCTTGAGCAAGCCCCGAAACGGACCCATCTTCTTGGTCATCTGGAAGGCCTGGAGCATCATGTTAAAGTCCATTCCGCCCTTTTGCATCGCGGCTTGCATGGCCTCAGCGTCCTCCTTTTGAATGTTCAGCTCTGCCTTTTCGATGAGCCCCATCACGTCGCCGAACCCCAGAATGCGCTCGGCGAGGCGCTTGGGATAGAACATTTCAAGGGCATCGGTCTGCTCGCCGACGCCGATGAAGCGCACGGGCACCCCTGTGACCTTGCGCACGCTCAGGATCGCGCCGCCGCGGGTGTCGCCATCCATCTTGCTGAAGATCGTGCCGGTGAGCTGGAATCTCTCGTGAAACGCAGTGGCGACATTCACAGATTCCTGACCAGTGGTCGAGTCCAGCACCAAGAACGTCTCGCTGGGCTTCACGACGTCGCGGATGGTTGCAAGCTCGTCCATGAGCGCGTCATCGATGGTCAGGCGGCCCGCCGTATCCACAATGAGCACGTCGTTCATCAGGTAGCGGCATCGCTCGAGCGCCTGGGCGGCGATTTTGGATGGGGAAGTGCCATCGGTGAGGGCGAAAACGGGCGCGCCCACCTCTTCCCCCAAAACTTGAAGCTGCTTGATGGCGGCGGGTCGCTGGATATCGCACGCAGCCAGCATCGGCTTCTTGCCCTGGCGCATGAACCACGTGGCGAGCTTGGCGGTCGTGGTGGTTTTTCCAGAACCCTGAAGGCCGCACATGAGAACGACGGTCGGAGGGGAAGGGGACCAGTTGACTTTCGACTCCTCCCCGCCCAACAGATCAACAAGCTCATCCCGGACGATTTTGAGGATGGTCTGGTCGGCCGTGAGGCTGGAGAACACCTCTTCCCCGGTGGCTTTGGCCTTCACAACGGCGATGAACGCCTTCGCGACGGTGAAATTCACATCGGCTTCCAGGAGGGCAACGCGGACCTCACGGAGCATCTCATTCACGTCGTCTTCTGAGAGGCGTCCTTTGCCTCGCATGCGTGCAAAAACGCCCGCAACGCGACGGGTGAGCGTGTCTAGCATAGTTGAACAGGCAGTGTACCGATTCTAGTATTCAGTCCCGAGGGGCTTCTGCCAAGAATTCAGAGTACTTAGATGGTTTTGGTGATGACAATGATGTCGAAAACAACGCATGTACGCTCGATTGGCTCGCAATTGGGGTTT
>JALHPH010000015.1 GCA_022842565.1 Fimbriimonadaceae bacterium | reverse complement strand
CGTCGTAGCTTCTCGCGGTCGGTCGGACTGAGTCGCACCGTGCCGTTCACGCTCAGAAAGAGCGCGTCGAACTGGCTAAGCTGCTCCATGCCTGTCGAACGAAGGAAAACTTCCCAGTAAGCTGCGTGCTCTTTGCCCAGGTTTGCACCGACGTCGGGCAGGATGCCCGGCCCGAGGGCGAGCCATCGGTTGCGCACTGAATCGGTCAGCGCTGTGGTAGCCAGTGGATTGACGAAGGTCCACGCAGCGGGCTTTATCGCGCGATCACGATCTAGTTGCCCCCAAACGTGGGGCCGCAGATTGGACTGCACACCGGAAGTTATCTGGCTTTCGATCACCAGCACACCGGTTCGAATCTGCTGGGTTTTTCCCGCGTACCCTACCGGGCCCGCCGAAGCCTGCACCGCAAGACCAGCAATAAGAATCGCACTGACGAAAGAAAGGGTTTTCACCGGTTATCTTCTCCAAAGTAAGCAAATTTCGGACTGACGGGCAGCCGGGGCGTGGGCGGCAGAGTCCAGAGCCCATCGCTGGAGCGTCGTAGGCTGTTCTGACCATCGGCGGTCGCCAGGGCAAGCGCCGGGTCGTAAGTCACCGTCAAGTTCGGCAAGAACACTTCTCCAGGGTTGGCACCCAAAATGCTAGGCCAACCATTGGGAATGTGCTGCGAGGGCGCAAAGAGGTCGGAACCAGGCAGGATGCGTGGCATCCAGCCCCAACGGCGCTGCCACTCGGCTTGCTGACCGATCGGCGCGGGCATGTTCTCGGTGATCGCTCCAAGGATCGAAACACGCACGTTCAGCGGTTCGCCATAGAATGGGGTCAGCGGCAGGGCACCCCGCTCTTCGTAGCGGCGTTGCTGCGCGGCGGCGAGACCAAGCGATCCTACTTCCGAATCGAACCGTTGGCGCGTGTCTTCGCTGTTAAAGTTGAACGGGGCACCTGGAATCACGAAGAACGAGCCCTCTTCGGCAAACATTGCGGCCTCGATGCGGATGTCGTGCGGGTTGATCGCCGCGCGGGCGAGCGCATAGTTCTTGCTGGCATAGAGCCCGAGCGCCGGGAAGAGCCGCAGGTCGAACTCCGTGCTGTCTTGCAGGCCCAATTGGATCGGGCCAAAGGCGTTTGCTCCTGGCGCGACCAGCTTATTGCCCGTCAGCGTGAACTGCGCCGTGGCGATGGCCACGCTCACCGTCTCAAACCGAGGATAGGCATTGATCTGCGGGCTCGCCAGACCATACACAGGAATATTGCCCGTCACGGTCGGGAACTCGGCACCGGCGACTGTGTTGAACACCGCCGATCGCGGCCACAGATAAGCCTGGGTCGGGGTCGAGGTCAAATCAAAGAAGGTCTGTGGCCGAACGCCGAGCTGCACGAACGTCGGTCCGTTGTCATCCGCCGAGTGCGTCATCAGCAGCCCGGGGTTGATCGGGTCGCCTTGGGCATCCTCATAGGTGCTGGCGAAGGGCTCCCAGGTTTGCGGGTTGCCGTTCGGTCGGCCGCTGGCATCGACTGGGTTCAGCAGGAATTCCGTGCTCAGGCGCAGGCGGTCGTTCGATCCCAAGACCAATTCCACCGGATTCGGCGTGTTTGGGAGTGGATCGACGCGCTTGCTGGCCGGGGCCTCACCAATCGAGGGACCGAAGAACATGGTGGTATTGACCGCCACATAGTCCTTCGCCATCAGCATCAGCATGCTGGTGCTCGGGCGATTCAAGACAGTGCCGTTTTCTTGGACCACACCCTTGGTGATGCTGCCCTCAATGTAGATGGAGCCTCGCGAGACGACGGAGAGCTGGTGATCAGTCGGGATGACGCCGCGGACTCGCAGGTCGCCTTGGAACATCAGCACGCCATTGAACGGGATGCCGTTACTTTGGAAGGTCGCATCGCTGATGGTGGCCGAGGGTCCGGTGAAAGCCGCCGGGTGGGCGACCGAATTCAGATAAAAGGTGACTCGCTCGCCCGAAGCCAGAGTGATGGTGCGCAGTCGATAGCGAACCGTGCTTTGGCCGCTGTCCGAGCCATCGGGCCGCCGCCAGGTTCGCTGGAAGGGGCTGCTGCTGCGGGCATCACGGGTGATTTGGAATCCGTCGGGAGTCAGCTTGAGGTAAGCGGCAATCGGGATATAGAACGGACCCTTCCAAGCAACCGAGTTGGGGTTGTTGGGCCGGAGCCAGTCGTTCACCAAGGTGCGAGAGGGGTCCGAAGCTTGTCGGTCCTCTTCGTTCGGCTGGTTTGCGATATCAGAGGCCGAAACCCAGACGCCTTCGCCATGACCGAACACGCCGGTATTGCCGTTATTGCCAATCGCGCCGCTTCGCCGAGTGATGTTCTCGTATCGGTTCAGGCCGGTGCTGGGGTCGGTGGCCAGGAAGCTTGGTGGCTCTTTGCGACCGATGGAGCGCGGATAGCCGCCTCGATCAATCTGGTTGGTGCCATCACGAAGCAGGCCGTTTTGGGTGCTGAAATTGCCTGCCGTCGAGCTGAGCGCCGTGCCGCTGACCGGGATGGTGGTGCTGGTGCCATTCGGGTTCACGCGCTCCAGAACGATGGTCGATTCGGGGTTTGCGCCGCGCAAACGGCCCGCGACCTGAACGGCGTCGCCGAAGTCGGGGTTCAGCACGGTGCGCACTTGGCCATGGACGACCAGGTCGGCGTTGCTATAGATCGAACCAGTGCCCCGGACCAAGAGGTTGCCACCTGCATCGAACAGATCGCCGCCCATGACGGTCGGGATGGCGATGTCGGCACCTTCGTGGGTGATTCCGAGGCCATCTACTTCTGTGCCGCCAGCTAGCGGATCGCTGGAGGTCAACGAACCGAGCTCAGCCTCTCGCGAAACGCTGTACTTGTTCGTGATGAATCGGGCATGTTCGGTGAGACCCAGTGAAACGAAGCCGAGCAGCTTTTTCTGGTCTACCAGTTGCGCATCCAGTTGACGGAGTCTCGCTACGGCGGTGCGGAATGCCACGTCATTGGCAAAACCCGCGACCTGCTGCCCCTCACGAGCCAGAGTGGTCGGGTCGTTCGGGTTGATGCGTCCGACGCGTCCGATGGCCTCGATTCGGATATAGTTGCGCGCCTTTCCGGGGCGTCGAACAACGCCGGTCGGACTGGCAAAAACGGCTCGATCCGATGGTAGGTAAAGCACGCGGACCAGCGCGCGTCCGCGATCGAAATTGACGCGGGCAAAGGGGCCGAGGCCATCTGGCCCGCCACGATCCAAAAGTGTATCGCCAGCATTGCGGAGCGGGATACCGGTTCCGGCGCGCAGGTAGAGCGCATCGGGGTCGCGGCTAAAGCCAGTGGCATCGACGAGGGGTGGCGTCGCAGCAGGACGCCAATCTGCACCAAGGTCCGAAAACAGCATTTGGGTGTGTGCAAATCGCACACCCGCTTCGGCGAGGTCACCCGCTCGGGTTCGCTCAAGCGATCGGCCAGTTTGCGAGATGTTTCGACTAATCAACCCCGCAAAGAGGAAGCCCAGGCCAAGCATGATGCCCAGAACGAGCAAAGCAATGACCAAGGTCTGGCCACGCTCAGTGCGCTGCCTATTCAAACGAGTACCCACCGATTGCATCATCGAACAAAGTTCCTTACAGCCGCTTCGCCGCGCACGGTCACCGATTGTTGGTTCGGCTGGGTGCTTTGCGGGAAGTTCTTGATGGTGAGCGCGATGTTCAGTTTTTGGCGGGAGTCATAGTCCACCGCCAGCACGTCGTTCGGCTCAGTGAATTGGAAGCGATAGAACACGAACATGTTCCCGTTCGGGAGCGGTTGGTTCTCTTCCGAGTTAAATTTGAGGTATCCGGCGCGGTAGCGGGGCTGAATCAGCGCCGACAAGACCAAGTTGGGGTCATAGAACGTCGGATCGTTGATGTTTGCAGGGATCCCGGTGAAGCCGAGCGTCGCGTAGTCCGGCTCCGCCTGATGAACGTACTGCAGGAAGTACTGATTCACGCCGACGTTGTTGATGTCGTTTGCGCGGGTGTAGCGGATGAGCTTGCCTCGGTTGGTACCTTTCGATTGGTCGGGACCAAAGACGACCTCGCTGCCAGGCACGATGCGCGCTCGGGGGAAGCCGAACTGCGGATGCAGCGGGCTTGGCTCGCCATCCAGAGTCGGGACAAAGCGAAGATCGAGGAAGCGGTGGCACTCGCGGGCGCGCTCCAGGATGCTCACGCCACCTGGACCAAGCGGCATGACCTGGTTCCAATCTTGCCAGAGGGCGTTGAAGCGCTGGTTGATGGTGCTGCCGCCGTCCTGCACGCCGTTGTTGTCGTACGTTGCCGGGCTGCTCGGACTGAGCAACGGGTTTTGCCAACGGGTCGCGCTGGATGCTCCAGGAAGCGAGGTATCGAGGTTGGGCAAGAAGTCTTGGCCCGTGCCATTGCGGGGGCGGTTGTCCTCTTGTATCGGGATGACGCGCGAGCCGTTACCGACCTCGGTGATTCCAAAACTGGCCAGGACCTTGCCTCCTCGGCGATCAGGAACGATTGGCACAAAGCTCTCGCGAACGTCAACATCGGTTAGCCAGTTCGAGCGGCCGTTGGCCTCGACCATGGCGTGAGTGAACGGGTAGCGGAAATGCGCGGGCCGCGTGCCGAGCGGCTGGGCCTTATCGAACGCTTTCGCGTTGTCATAGGCAGTGAGGTCAAAGACCTCTGTACCGTCCGTTTGCTCGTTCGATCCATCAGGCAGAACGTACTGACTCAGGCCCACGGCCTGGCCGGCGACGGTGCGCGTGCGAACAACGTTGTAGTCTCGGCCCGATGCCCAGGGCTCATAGACCCTGCTGGCGGGCACGACGTTGTTCGTCGCATCGCGGTAACTGCTCGGCCAAAGTCGAATAAACAGGTTTGAGAGTCCGCCAAATTGGGTGACGAAAACATCCGGCCCCAGCTTCGCGCTGTTATCGGCTTCTTCGCCGGAGCGCACAGCCATTCGGCCCTGCGCGGGCTCGCTGGCCACGCGGCTGGGCGTGAACTGCACGAGGCTGAGAAGCCGTGGGGTTGCTCCGTCGTAGACCACGCGGCGGCTGCGAGCGTCGAAGATCGGCTGAATCATGTCGTACCGGCTGATCTCGGTTACGATTCGCGATCGGGAGAGCCATGCTAGAATCCGGCGAGCCTGGTCGACGCTTCCGTCGCCGAGCATGAAATCGGGATCATCAAGATCCAGGCCGTCCACGGTTCCGTCGCCGTTCACGTCTCGGAAGAGCTCATTATTGAACTCCCACTGTCCGTTCGTCGTGTTCAGTCGCTGAATTTCTACTTCGGCACGGCGAAGCACATAGAGGTTATCGATCCCCTCGGCTCGGCCGAGAAGGCGGTCGAACGGGTTGCTGTATGCAGCCGGGAAGCGCAGGTCCGCTTGAGCGGGCACATTCAGGCGGTTCAGGTCCTCGCCCAAGCCATCTTGAGTTCGTGAAAGCGGTCGGTTGAGGCTCACGAAGTACCGGACCAGGCGCAGACCCTGGGTCGCCGGCAGGTTGATCTCGCCGCGCGGGGTGCGCAGAGTGGGGTCGCCGCGCCAGTTGGCCGGGTCATTAGGGTCACCGTTCGGATCGATCAGCAGATTCGGGTTTCGAAGCGCTCCGCTTGCGTCCAGAATCGGCTCACCCTCGCTCGGCAACAGGATGTCCAGTTTGGCGTTGTCCAGTCGGACCGTGACATAGCCGTTCACGCTGCCATTGAAATCGGGGTCGCTCGGCACGCGGATGTTGACTCGGCCGCCAATGCCAGAGGTATCACGGACATTGGCCGAGTTGCCCACTTCTCGGGTGATCTGGTCAATCAATCGGCGAGCGCGCTCTTGCGCATCGGCAAAGCCCTGGGCCGCGCGGGTCAGGTCAAAACCGCGAATGACCGGGAAGAGAATGATGGCGAGCAGGACCGCGGTGATGGCGATCACCGTGATCAGTTCAATCAGAGTAAAGGCTTTTGCAGACCGCTTCATTGGTTCTCTCCACGCACAAGGAAGGTTTCGGTGGACGACGTGCGCTGGGACGCGAGCCAACGGCCCACGCGAGTCAGGTTCTGATCGGTGTCGTTGGTCAAGGTAAATTCAGTTGGGTTCCAGGTGACGCGCACACCGACGCTGGCACCCCGGACCCGCCGCACGGCATAGCCGCGCGAGAAGTCGAACAGCAGCGCAGCCGCGGCTTTCTCACGGATATCCACATAGGCATAAGCACCCCAATCGGCGACTTGCGGCGCCTGGATGATGAACTCCTGCTCACGCAACACTCGCGGCGAACCCGAACCATCCTGGAACCAGACTTCGCCGATGATGACCTTCTTGCCGATGTCGTTCTTCGGGAAGTAGATGCGCGTGGTGGTATCCAGACCAAGTCCGGGGTCCGAGCCGCCGACATAGCACTGGGCGAACCCGAGGCTCGCATTCCAGGCCACGCTGTATTCGCTAGTCGCTTTCACTAGCTGCACGGCGAACTCGCCATTGCCTTGGTAAAGCACTCGCACGCTGCGGCCACGGATGTCATCTACCACGGTCGGGCCCGCGTTTTGCGGGAAAACGATGCGTCCGGTCAGCCCGTTCGCTTGCGCACCATCGATATCGATAAAGGTGATGATCCCTTTCGACTTATCGACTCGATAGGAGTCCGGCAGGAAGATGCCGCCAGTCTCGGAATCAACAACGACGACATCCCGGCGCTCGGTGCCGCCAGCGATGGCGGGAACGTCGATGCCGATTCCGGTAAAGGCCACGCCGTCCAGATCACGATCCCCCGCGACCTTGATCGAGTTCAGGATCAGCGACTGGTGATAGGGCGCTGCGTTGGGAACACGGAAGTCTTCGCGGATGATGCGCCAGTCGAGCACGTCGTAGTCCACGCGTGCGACTTGCGACACACGGCCAAAACCGCGTTGCTCCTGGTAATTCGAGGCCAGCGGGTTAAACAAAAGGGTGCCGACCTGGGCGTTCATCAGCCGATATTGAAAAGCGGCGTCATCCAAAAGCGATTGCGAACCCGCGACTTGAGCATTGGTCAAGAAGTTCGTCGTGTTTTCGTAAACGCGCTGCACTCGGACGGTGTCGAGTTCAACGCGGTCGAACGTCAACCCGGTAACGGCCAGCACGGAGGCCAGGTCGATGGGATAGTGCACGGGTCGCACACCGGCCCCAGCCGATGGAACGCTCACTACGACACCCACGAAACTGCGGCGCTCATTCGGGACACCGCCGGAATAGCGCGCGGTCGCGGTCAGCCGGTATTGGCGAGCAAAGCCGGGCGCGTCGGCGCGGTATGGCCCTTGGGGCAGGCTCAAGAAAAGGCCGTCTTCGTCAATGAAGCTGGTGAACCGGTCGCGGTTGCCTCGGATGGGGGCATTGGCCACGCGGTCGAAATCCTCGACCCAGTTGCGGTTAAGGTCGTTTCCGTAAACGATGAAGTTGGAAACAAAACCGGGTTGCACGAAGACCGGGCCAAACTGCAGGTTCATGAGGCCGCCGTACAGCGTGCCGCCAGCGCCATCCACGAATCGAGGCGACGGGACCACGCGGGCCTCACCGATGACTCGGCGCATCACATTGGCACCGCTGAAATAGGGCCAGTAACCGAAGTCGCCATCGGCGTTAAAGATGGTGCCGTCCAGGCGGATGCCGGTTCCAATCGGGGTGGGGTCGCCGGGCATGCGGCTCAGGTCGGCTTGAATGACCCATTGACCACCGACTCGCGCGTAGTTTATGGGCAGAATCGCTTCGGGGAGTTGCTCCACATTCGCCTTGATCTGCTCCATTTGGGCGCGGGCCAGGGCAGTCGCGACGGTATTAGTCCGCGTGGTTCGCAAGATGCCGAGACCAGAGGGAAAGACCTGCACCAAACCCAAAATGCCGATCGTGAAAATCACGATGGTCACCAGGATTTCAATGAGCGAACCGCCGCGGGATTTACGCGGAGTCCTGGTTCGTGAGTGGGTCGTTCGAGTCATGTTCAAGTCCTTCATAGTCGGCCGGTGGGCACCACCCGAGGGGATCAGGGGAGGACGCGCCACGCCTGGTCATACATGCGGCGGCTGTCGAAAGGCCGAGCAGCGCCACCGAGGAAAAGCACCATATCCTTATTGCCCTTCACTGGGACGACATTGGCGCCAATCGGTTCGTAGTCCCGATAGAAAGAGTTCCAAGTGATGACGGTGTTCTCGGGCGGGTCGTTGTAACCGAGCTGTCGAGGATCATCGAATGCGCTGCCGGCACCAAAGCCTGCTCCCTGGCCGATGGCAAAGTTGGACCAGAAAAGCGCATAGCGCAGTTCCACTCTCTTCACGCTCGAGGTCGCTTTCACTTCGGCGACGTCGTAACCTGAGATTCGGTAGTACTCGGCGACTGGATTGCTTGGTCCAGCCGGCAGTCTGGGCTGCGTCAAAACCTGGACGCCAGCGCTGTAGGCTTGCCTTGCGCCGTTGACGTCATCATTGGCATCAATGCGGCCATCACCGTTCAGATCGAGAATCGGTGCGGTGCCGAGGGCACGAGCGTCGGGGGCTGGCCAAACCGCAGTTGTGATCTCGGCGGGCGCAACGCGGTTGCTCGATGGGCGGAAAGTGTTGACACTTGCCACGCGCTTGGGGAAAAGAAAGCCAGCAATCTGGTCGGCAGGAATGACGTTGCCAGCATTGGGACCGCTCGCATAGCGGTTCACATAGCCGAGCAGGGCCGGAGGGTACCCGCCGTTATCAACCCGGTAGAGTTGCAGGGCACTCCGAAGGTCGTTCATGGCGCTGATATCACCAGCACGGGCAGCCTGCTCCCTCGCCCGGGCAAAGACCGGGAAGATAATGGCTGACAAAAGGGCAATGATCGCAATCACCACCAACAGTTCAATTAAAGTAAAGGCGCGTCGTCGCATGTTCGAGCCCGCTCCAGCGTTCGGTTATTGTAGACTGATCGAACCTGGTCGCTGTTCCATTGTTCCCGTTATCAAGAGCCAAAAACCCAGTCTATGTAGTTTTTCACCCAACCTTTTAACGTAAGTTCCGCCAACATGACCGCCAAAGCGCCCGCAGCGAGGTACGGACCGAACGGAATAGTGGAAAAACTTGGCTCCCAACCATCGTCGGCATCCTCGGCCGCAAAAGGGTCCTCGCCGAACCAAGATTTGTAAAACTTGGGGAAAAACAGCCCGATGATGTCGAATAACAGGAGGTATCCAATCCCGCATTTGAAGATGGATGCGATACTCTCGGGCTCGTATGGGGTTTCGTCCTCTAGTTCCGGCTCTTCGGATTCGGCATGCTTGGGCGATTTTCTCAAGAAAACTTGCAGCGAGCCGATCACCGCGCCCAAAACGATGGCGAGGGCAAACGCAATCCCCGCTCCCAATGGAAAGAGGAGCGCCCCCATTCCGCGAGCTAGCTTGATATCGCCGTGGCCCATCGCATCCTTGCCAAAGAGCAACCGGCCCATCAGGGTGATGCCCCACAAGATGCCCCATCCTAGCAACGCGCCCGCGATGGAAGCCGGCATACCCCAGACCCATCCGCCAGGCCAACCCATCCCGATTTGCACCAAGTTCGCCGTCACACCCACGACGAAGAGCCAGGCATTCAGTTGGTCGGGGATGATGTACCAACGAAGGTCAATGAAGATGGCGGCGACCAGAATCGCCGCGCCAATCATGTAGGTGACGGCCTTGATCGGCTCATTGGCCAGGCCGAGCTGCTGGAACCAGATGGCACCCCAAAGCGAACCGGTAATCAGCTCGACAAAGAAATACCGACTAGGGACCGCAACTCGGCAGTGTCGGCATTTTCCTCCGAGTCCCAGCCAACTTAGGAGCGGAATGAGATCAGGGATCCCCAGTTGGTGTTTGCAGTTGGGACAAAAGCTGTTCTTGGGTTCATTCAGGCTCATGCCGAGCGGCATGCGATAGATGACCACATTGAGGAAGCTCCCAATGGCCGCGCCGATGGCGAAACCTAGAATCCAAGTCCATTCCGGAAAGAGCCCCATAAGCTTTATTGTGGCGATTCAGGTGCAAAACGTCCCGTCACTCAGCCAATTGAGTGACGGGACGCGGGATGCTTTTGGACCTGTTAATCGAGGTTGCCTGACGAAAGTTGCTCGATCACCTTGATGAGAGGCAAGAACATCGCGATAACGATAAAGCCCACGATGAAGCCCAGGAACACGATGAGGATCGGTTCTAGCGCGGCGGTCAGCGAAGCGAGCGTCGCTTCGATTTCGCTCTCGTAGAAGTCGGCGATCTTCTGGAGCATGTAGTCCAGCGAACCGGATTCCTCGCCGACGCCGATCATGTGTACGACCATCGGTGGGAAGAGCTTGCTGGTTTCCAGCGGGTCGCTCATCCGCTCTCCTTCTCGGATCTTAGCGCGTGCTTCCAGGAGCTTGTCGCTCATCACCGTGTTCCCCACAGTACCGGCGACGGTCTCCATCGCCTGAAGGATCGGCACACCGGAAGTCAGCAGGGTGCCCATGGTCCGGCTGAAACGTTCCATACAAACTTTGGCGTGCAGAGGGCCAAAGACCGGAACATAGAGCCGAAGTCGATCGACTACGCGGCGGCCAAATCGGGTGCTTACGAAAAGCCTGTACGAGACAATGATGACTGCCAGCGAGATAAGGATGATCCACCAGTTATTGACAAAGTTCGCTGAAAGGTCGATCAAGAACTTGGTCATGGCCGGGAATTCGTCGGCCTTCATGCCGATGTCGACGAACAGCTTAGCGAACTGCGGCACCACCCAGGTGACCAAGAAGATCACGATGATGATGGCGAAAAACATAACCAGCGCCGGATAGGTCAGAGCCGATTTGACTTTGCGGGTCATCGCGACTTCCTTTTCCAAGAACGTCGAGAGTCGCTGCAGGGCTTCTTCCAGCACACCACCGACTTCACCTGCGCGGATGAGACCGATGAACAGGTTATCGAAAGTGCGCGGGTGGCGCTGCATGGCGCGGCTCAGGCTTTCGCCCGATTCCACGCGGTTGCTGAGGTCCACCAGAATCTTCTTCAGCTTCTCGTCCTTGGTTTGCCGACCCAGAACGTCTAGACAGCGGACGAGCGACACACCGGCATCGACCATCGTGCTGAACTGACGACAAAACACAGCCAAGTTCTTACGCTTGACCTTGCCGTAGTTCTTCGATTTGGTCTTACCTGCCTTGAGCGTGGTGACTTCGATGACTTCGAAGCCCTGCTCGGTAAAGCGAGACCTTAGAATCTCTTCGCTTTCCGCTTCCATCGTGCCTTTTTGAAGGCCGCCGGATGCATCCTTGAACGTGTAGCTGAAAATCGCCATGTTGCTTTGTTAGGTTATAGGATCGGTTGAAACCAGGTGATTCTATCGGGCAAGACGCGTTAGCGCCGGGGTGGGCCTCCCGTGGGAAGTCCGCCGCCCGGAGTGCCAGGGCCCATGGAGGTGCTGAGCATCTTTTTGAGCTCGTCCATGTTTTGGCAACGACTCATGATCTCTTCCAGAGTCACGAGACCCTTCAGGTAGAGATCGCGCAGGCACTGGTCCATGGTGAACATGCCCATGCCGCCGCTGGTTTGAATCATGGACGGGATTTGGTGGGTCTTTCCTTCACGAATGAGGTTTCGAATAGCCGGCGTGGCGATCATGATCTCGTTCGCAGGAACACGGCCCGGACCGCTGGTTCGCGGCAGAAGCTGCTGCGACACGATGGCCACGAGGTTATTGGAAAGCTGCACCCGGATCTGCTCTTGCTGGCCAGGGGGGAAGACGTCCACGATACGGTCAATGGATTCGGCGGCGTTGTTGGTGTGCAGGGTTGCAAACACCAAGTGGCCCGTTTCAGCGGCGGTAATGGCCAGCGAAATGGTTTCCACGTCGCGCATTTCACCCACCAGCATCACGTCCGGGTCTTCACGGAGCGCGGCGCGGAGGGCGTTGTTGAAGCTCTTAGTGTCCTGTCCCACTTCGCGCTGGTTAATGAGCGATTGCTTGTGGGTGTGCAGGTACTCGATCGGGTCCTCGATCGTGATGATGTGCGTCGCTTTGCCGAGGTTGATGTAGTTGATCATCGCGGCGAGCGACGTGGACTTACCCGAACCGGTCGGGCCGGTCACCAGCACCAGACCGCGCGGGCGGTCGCAAAGGGTTTCCAGAATCGGGGGTAGGTTGAGGTCCCGCACCGTGGGAATCTTGCTGCTGATCAAACGGAAAGCTGCCGCCACTGCGCCCTTGTCGCGATACATGTTCACACGGAACCGGGCGCGACCCTTGGGCAGTGCGTAGGAGAAGTCGAGTTCGAGCGTGTTCTCAAATCGTTGGATTTGGTCATCCGAAACGATTTCGTACATCATGCGCTGCGTCTGTTGCGGGTTGAACTTTTCGAAGTTCAGTCGCTTGAGAGCACCGTCTTCACGGACGACCGGCTCCGAATTGACGCAGATGTGCAGGTCAGAGCAGTTTCGGTCGACCACGATATCAAGCAGCGCATCGATGTGAAGGTCGTCGAGTGCACGCACTTGACCGCCACCAGCGACAGGCATCGCGGCGGCAGGAGCCGCGGCGGGTTGGCCCACAGGAGGGGGTGCCATGGGCGGCGGCCCAGCAGGAGGCGGTCCGCCAGGGGGTGGGGGTGACGACGGTTGGTTGGGGTTCTGCATGCTAAAAATCGCCTACTTTTCTGACTTCACCAGATAATAGCAAATGTGGGACGTAATCTGACTACAGAGAGTTCACCTTTCTGTGGCCGACACACCCCACCGGATGCTTATCGATGGCTTACCAGGGGAGCGAATCGCCCAGGTGCATATAGGCGCCGTTCGGGCCGTCGGGTCCGATGAGCGCCAGTTCCACGCTTGTTTTGGCGCCATCCACCAGCTCCATGGGAGCCTCTTCGCCGCCCATTTCGGTCTTGACCCAACCCGGGTGCGCGGCATTCACCTTGATCGACGTATCGCGCAACTCATAGGCCAGGTGCACGGTCAGGGCATTGAGCGCGGTCTTGCTGGCATCGTAGGCTGGCCATTTGAAATCATAAATCGGTGAGCCGGGCGTGCTGTGGAAAGTGTTGCTGGCCAGAATGCTGCTCAGGTTTACTATTCTGCCGCCCTCG
>JALHPH010000014.1 GCA_022842565.1 Fimbriimonadaceae bacterium | reverse complement strand
GATGAAGCCCTGCGAATCGAGGGTCTCGCCGGTGAGCGAAATGCCGGTGGAGCAGCCGCTCATGACCGCCAGGTCCGCGTGCAATCTGAGTTGCAGCACATCGAACACGGTCCACTTTTCATGGCCAATGACCATGGCGCTGAACATCGGTTGGTCCTCACGAACGATTCCGTGCGCGGCAATGTGAAGGATCCTTGCCTCTTCCGCTTGGGATTCAAACGCCGCGAGGTTGGGGCTCGGCTCTGTGCCCAGTGCCTGGGAAACTTCTGCGATTTCTTGTTCGATTTGGGGGGCCAGTGAGTCGGCTGCGCCGATGAGCGCGGCCCCTTGGCGCGGAGTGTGCGTGCAGGCCCGCAGGCTCGCCCACACAGAAGCGCTGGGGGCGTAGGTCACGTCGTAGTGGTCGCTCAGATAGCCGTCTAAGTAGGGCAGGGCGTGGATGGGCAGCCCCATCAACGCCTGATCGCGCCCGATGGTTATGTTCTTTGGAGCGCGGGCAAGGACCGGCATCATCAGCTCGCTGATTCGGGTGAGCGCCTTTAGAGTCAGGCGCAGCCCATGGTCGCTGTCGCGGAGCCGATGGAGGTGGAAGAACCGACCCTCGTCGCGAAACCGCTCGGCGGCTCCCAGCGAGTATTCGCGGACTCCCAGGCCCTCAATCACAAAAGCGTAGACCTCATCGCGATCCGTAAAGAACTCAATGAACCGGTGATTGGGCGGCAGCGTGGGGAGCGTATAGTTCAGGACTTGCTCGTGGGGGTGAAGGCGCGAGGCCTCGCGCTGTTTTGCCGCAAGGTCCTCCTCATCTGCAGGGCCCGTGTCGATTCTCAAGTCAGCGCGGCTCTCGGGAAAGCGGATGATCTCAGCGAGGGTTTGGTCCTTCAGCCGTGCGGCCACGGCTAGCCTCTCCGCGGGATCGTGCAAAGTTCGGAAGCACTCGCGAAGGGCGTTTGATTGGCTCGCCGCCGCCGCTCGCCTCAGACCTATCGAATCAGCACGGCCACGGAGGGCATCATAAGCGGCGAGGGCTTCTCGGGCCGCGCCAAGCGCTTCCTTTTCGCGACCTGTTTCGCGCAGGAACTGGGCGCGGAGGTCCGGCTCGGGGTGCGCGGCCAGGGCCTTTTCGGCCCGATCCATGTGGCCCGTTTCTAAGGCGAGCCCGAACACCATTCTTTGAATGAGCGGCATACGCTCTTGCGAGGGTCCGCAGTCGGCAGCAAGCTGAATCTGCCTGAGTGCGCGGCCCTTTTCGCCAGCGAGTTCGTGCAGCTCGGACTGAGTTTGGTGGAGCAGTGCGCGCCAGTTGGCACTCGGCTCGTTACGCAGGTTCCGGCGTGCCAGGGCGATGTTGGCTCGGGCTGGCTCTCTCTCGTTGCGACGGATTTGCGCCCGAGCTTGCAGCAGGGCAGCTTTTCCTAGCTCGAACCGAGCCTTCAATCCCTCGAAAACCTGCGCCGCGCGACCCGCAACTGCCAGCGCGTCGGCGGTGAAGCCGGTCTCCAGTAAGAAGTCAGCTTGGTCCAATAGGCAGTGACCGATTTCGAAACCGGATTCGGCTGGAAGTTGGTCTTGCAGCGATCGGTACTGACTCAGCGCTTGCCGCATGCGGCCCTGTCGGCCGTGCAAAAACGCACGATTGAGGTCAATTTCATATAGTAGAAGCGTCTGCGACGACGCGGCGAACACGGTCCGCGCCTGTTCATACATGGCGTCCGCCTCGACATATTTTTGCAGCCCCATCAGGACCACGCCGTAGTTACGCATCACGATGGCGAGGTCGGCTTCGGCTTGGTGTTCGGCCAGCACGGGCAGCGCCCGCTGAAAGTGAGCCTGGGCTTCTTCGTGGCGATCAAGCCGGTGCAGGATGTTGCCGAGATTGGCCTCGATTCGGGCGGCTCGGAAGGTGTCGCGGTGCTCTCGGTAGGTGGCCAGCGCCTGACCAGCGACGCTGAATGCCCGGTCGTAGTTGCCCACATAGGCTAGGGCCTGGATCATGGCCACAGCCGTATGCGATTGTTCCAGTGGGTCCTCGTGAAAGTGCTCCCAGGCTGCCTCGTAGTAGGCGACTGCCTGAGCGGACCGACCCGCAAGCAGCCTAACATGGCCGAGCATCCGCTGTGCCCTGCCCATCGCCCTGGGCACCGCCAGGGAACGCGCCAACTTGGCGGCAGCTGTTGCCAGCATTCGTGCGTGGGCATGGTCGGTGCGCACATGGCCCATCGCGGCGGTGATGAGGTGGTCGATGGTCTCCTCGGTTCGCAGCTGAGCCGGGGGGAGGCTTGACGAAGTGGTGAGCTTCCCAACCCACTCTTCGGCGGTCACGATATCCCCCGAGACTTCAGGGTCCGCATGAGCGCGTCGAGGCAGCGCTGGCGGATGTTGCCAATCGACGCGACCTTGATTCCCAACTGCGCGGCGACTTCATGATAGGGCCGCACGGGGTCTTCGAAAAAGAGTATCGAGACAAGCTGTCGGCACTGCTCTTTCAGGCTTGCCACCGCCTGCCGAACCGCCAGCCCGGTCTCGGCCGACTCCATCGCGGCCACTGCCGCTGGGTCGATGGCGATCTCGGTGTCTTCGAGCGCGCGCTCGCGATCATGCTTGCCGCGAACCCGGATAGCGTGGCGAATGGCGGTTTGTCGAATCCAAGGTGCTAGGTAACCCGGCGTTTCGATGCGGGGGAGAGCTTTGAAGAGCTCAATGAAAACGTATTGGAACGCGTCGGGCTGGTCGGCCTCGGTAAGTCGCGCGGACTTCAGAAGCGAGAACACGTAAGCGCTGTATCGTTCAACCAACCCGTGCCACGCATCGGGGTCATTGGCGAGCGCACGACGTACAAGTGGGCCGTCATCCCAAGTGGCTCGATCGGGATTGCGGCGGTGCATAGCTTCAAATCGTACCCTCCTGAAAGAAAATTTCAAGAAAGTTGTCAGCTTTCGGTCAAGTGTTCGCCCAGTGAACATGTGGCCCAAGAGGCCCTTAGGAAAGAACAATGAGAACCCTGATCGTTTCGCTGACCCTCGCTGCCATCACTGGTGCAGCTTTTGCCAATAACGTTTCCGCTCAACTTTCGAGCAATGACCTCAACATTCAAGGCGATGCATTCAACAATGACATCCGCGTAACCCAAGTCTCTGGCGGTATCCGCGTTGACGGCCTAAATGGCACCCGCGTCAACGGTCTCCTGAGCGTGACCTTCCGCTCGGCCAGCTTCGTCAACGTCACCGGAATCATGGATGGTGGCAACGACCGCGTCACCTTCGTGAACATTCGAAACCTGGGCGACATCAACATCGAGGGCGGTGCTGGCGATGACACGCTGACCCTGACTCGATCGACCAGCCAAGCCAACATGACCCTGAAGGGTGAAGAAGGCAACGACCGCGCCGTTTTCACGAGTTCTTCGGCTGCTGGCGACGTGCTCCTCGACCTGGGCATTGGTGCAAACTCGGTCCGAGCCGAAGCCTTTACGACCGGCAACAACTTCCAAGCGATTGGCGGCGACCTGAACGACCGATTCGACATCAGCTCGCTCACAGTCGGCGGTTCGCTCGGCATCTTCGCAGACAAGGGTAACGACCTGATCAACCTGAGCCGTGCTCAAGTGGGCATCTCGACCGAGATTTTCACCGACGAAGGAGCTGACCGAGTGAACGTGAGCTTGCTCACTGCTGGCCTGGACGTGAGCATTGAGACCGGCAAGGACAACGACCGCGTTTCATTGACCAGGTCGCAAGCCTTCGGCAACATCAGCGTGAAGCTGGACGACGGCGCGGACTACTTCCTTTCGAGCAGCGTGACTGCTGGACTGGACGCAGTGGCCATCGGCGGAGCTGGCTTCGATGAGTTTATCAACCTCGGCTTCTTGGGTAGGACTAAGACTGAGATCGTCGAGTTCGAAAAGCTTTAACCCACCCTCTCTAAAACTCCAGTTCGCCCGGCAGGAACCTCGTTTCTGCCGGGTACTTTTTGTTTCAATCCCACCAGAAAAACCAAGTGTGACTTCCCAATAGCTCTTGCGCGAGGTTGTGGATGGTCTCTGTGCCTTGGTCCACAATATCAGGACAGAAACCCATCATTTCCCAGGCGATGTCGGCGGCGATTGCTGGGCTGGAGATCGGTTTTGGCAAGTAGAGCTCAAAGTAATCCTGGCTTCGGCTGAACGGCACGGCTCCGTATCGCTCCAACCAGTGCTTGAGAACCGCAGTGACGATGGCATCGTTGGGAGCTTCGTTCCAGTCGCCAAATGGAAGTTGGGCGAAAATCTGCCAAGGCGCGGCCAGCGGGATTTCCACAAGACCGACCTGGGTCACGCCCTTCTCCGATTCCAGATAGAAGCCGGGGTTTGCTTCGGGCGGGACTGAAAGCCTGGACGGATCGGCGGGGCGCACCATCTCTTCGATGTCCGCCGCCCAGCCCTCTTCCTTTGCATCTTGTTTCAAGTCGCTGAGCGCCTCGAGCATCCACCTGCGGCCGTCAATCTGGCTGGCGGCCCCCAGGACGGTGTCGAGTGGCACGGGATCTTCAAGCGGCTCGGCAAGATCCTCCAGGAACCCGACCGGAATGAGCAGTGGCCATCGGCCCGTCTTGGAAAACTGGTCGGCGCGACGCTGCCACTCGGCTCTTGCTTGGTCAAATGGGACGATGGTTGCGGAGGATTGACCGGACCGGTGATTGACGGGGTAGGGGGTGTTCATGGCGCGGGAGGTCGCCGCTAGGGTACCCCTGGGCCATCAAGAAAATGCCCGAACCAGGAGGGGCGATTCGGGCTAGTTTGACTCGTTAGGCCGTTGCGCCGACAGCCATCTGGTTCAGCCTGTGGCTGATTTGCGATAGCTTGTCGTCGGCTTGGGATTCTTGGTGAAGAAGGGTGGTGAGATCGCCTGCGTCCTCGGCGTAGCCGAGCACGTTCGCCATCGCTCGGATGGAGCCATAAGCCGAGATCTCATAGTGCTCAACCTTTTGGGTCGCGGCGATGAGCGCGCAATCGCGGACCTCGCCTTCTTCGAAATCCTCGATTGCGCCCGAGCATTCCTTCAGGAGCCCTTCCATGCCCTTGCAGTGCTCGGCTTTGGCCTGGTCCTCATGGCGTTCGAGAATCGACTTGACCATTTTCACCTGCTCCTTGGTCTGGGTGAGGTGCATTTCATAGGCTTCCTGCAATTCCTCGTCGCTGACTGCGGTGATGACGTGTGGAAGCGCCTTGGTGATCTGTGCTTCTGCACTCAAAACATCCTGTAGTTCGTGGATGTATAGCTCGTGTAATGTCTGTTGCTCCATAAAAAATCCGTTACGAGGCGTTGCATCGCCACTGTTTAACAACTCCCAGGAATATTGCGATGTTCTACGCCCGGACACGATGCTGGCATCCTTACTACTTTCTGATACTCACGGCATATTCCCAGACACTTTCCGACGTTATTACGGCGCACATTACAGTTGTGGGTTAAACACCCAATGGAGCCTAACACGCATGAACAACTAGAACGAAATTGAGCAAAACTGGCACTCTCTCCGCAGCCGCACTCAGCAGACCTGGGAGAACTTGACGGACGAAAATCCTGATTCGATTGGTGGACGCAGAGACCAGCTGATTACACGACTGCAAGCCTCGAACGGATGGAGCCAGGCATAGGCCGATGCTCAGGCTAACCATTTTTACGAAGAAGTCATCGCCGAAAAAGAACAGTGGCCCGCACGAAACGAATATGTCTCGGATCTTGCTGAAGGTGAGGATCCGAACCCAAACTAAGAACGTAGCGATACGCAGCAACGTGGCCAACAAAATTCGACTCAACAACGAGAAAACTCGAGTTTTCCAAAAAGGCAAGCCTCTTCTGCAACCCTGACAAGGTCCCCGCCGAGTAAGCTCGACGGGGATTTTTTGTTCAGTTCGGAAAACACTGCAAACTCGAGACATAAATTAGGGGAGGGTCCCATTTGGTGACCCTCCCTAATTGCCTAACTGCTTGCGTTGTTAAACTTTCGCGGTACCCTTCCGGAAAAAGCTAAAAACAGCCAGAATCAGGAAGATAACGAATAAGATTTGTGCGATACCAGAAGCTGCACCCGCGATCCCGGAGAACCCGAGAATAGCAGCAATGATCGCCACAACGAAGAACATGAGTGCATATTGCAGCATTACCGTGCTCCACCGCTAGGAATATTAGGTTGACGATAGGAACCGTAGGCCCAGTCATCAATCATCTCGAAAGCCTCGCCGCGACTGACGTTGTACTCGCGCTGAATCATGCCCGCGAGAATGTCTCGGCGGCCTCGCGATTGAGCGAGATCGTCATCAACGGATTGGCCGTAATTTTGCTTGAAGTGGCCTGAGAGCTCGGTCCAACGACCTTGCACGTTGTTCCAAATGGTCTCCCAAGTATCAGGCTCTTCTGCCCTTTCATACCACTTGTTATAAGCGGCTTCCGCTTTTTCGGTAGTCATGCCATATTTCTCCTGAATGAGACCAACAAGGCGATCTTTTTTTCCGGCTGCCTGTTGCAGTTCGTCGTCAGTGATGTCTCCCCACTTCTCGCGGAAAGAACCCTTCAGCTGATTCCATTTTCCTTCAATAATATCGTTATTCATAGGTTTCGGCCTCCTGAACTATTGTGACGAAGAACGGCTCATGCTGTCCATAAGGAAAGCACCTCGCGCTGTAAGAATTGCGTAGAACCAGTGACTAAGCACTTTCTACGCCTTTGGTATTGGCTAGCACTTCGCAGAACTTCGCGGTGATTTCCTTCACCGTGACGCGTGAATTAGCCGTGATAAGCGCCCCATCGACCGTAAGAGGATTTGAGGACCGAACAGCGCCAGTTATCTCTAGTTTCCTGCAGTCGAGGTCGTCACAACTCACCACCCGGTGTTCCAGTAAACCCATCTGGCCTAGCATCAGTGTTCCTGCCGGCACACATGCCACAGGTAGCTCGAAATCGAAGAAGAAGCTCAAGAGTCTCTCCGATTTCATATCGCTTAGGAACAACTCGGCGTGTTCGCTATCACAAACCAATAGGACACCATCAAAATCGAGCGGATCAATGGTGCTGAGGGGAATCGCATTCAACCCGATAGCCGCGAAACCATCGGGGGAAATGCAAATGAACCGGGCGCGATGAGCACGGAGCTCTGAGAGGGCCTCCAGCAAGTCGTTGATCGCAATCGTTGCGACCAGAACAACTACCCGTGTTTTGGAAAGATCACCGCCCGGTGGCATCACCTCACCTTAAGTTCATTCGAGAACGCTTGGGTTGCTGAGACTTCCTTAAGGATTTCCTTTGCGATTTGACCGGCTTCGTCCTTTTGGCCTTGGGTCACTGTCATTCCTTCAAGTCTCACCGTGTCTTTATCGGCCTCAACATTTATGGTTACGTCCGGGTCATTGGTGATCGGATTGGCGATGAGTGCCGCTTTGATGCGAGCCGTAAGGGTGGTTGCGGCGGCATCTGCTGCGGCTTCTCCCACGTCTTCGGCCATGTTTTCGGCAGTCTTAGCCACGTTGTCAGCGGCTTCTTCCGTAGCCCCTGCCGCAGCGGCGGTATTTTCTTTCGTATCTTCTGCCATGCCGGCAGCGGTGTCATTGCATCCCATCAAGCTGATGCTTGACAGCGCGAAAACTGCAATGAGTATTTTGTAATTCATAATCGAACCTCTTATCTTAATGCGCCTATTCGTCGAGAAGGTGGTATAGATGACGGGGCGCGGAACATCGGAAAGTTATAAAATTAAATTAGTTCGTAGGAAAGTTCGGTCATGCCGTAAGAATGCAGTAAGAGTCGGGAACAGTCCGGATTGGTGTCGTATATCTATCTGTATGATTACTACATTGATTGCAGCGTCGTCGTTGCTTTCGGCAGGCTTGGTTGCCGCCCCACCCAATACGGTGCCCATGCTCAAGATCAACCATGTTGCCCAGATCGACAACGTGGATAAAATGGACGCATTGAATCCTGATCGCGCCGACTTCTTTGCTTCCGTGACCATCAATGGGCGCAGATATAAGACAAAGGTGATGTCACAGGATGATGGTATGCCCAACTGGAAGTTCCCGCTCGATACGACCAAGCGTTTCAACAGAATTACACTCTCGATCTGGGATGATGATGGTGGACTAGAGCGCAAGGATGACCACATCGACATTTCGCCCCGCCATGATCAAAAGAATCTCCGGTTCACCTACGATCGGTACACGGGTCGAATCTCCGGTGATGTACGCGGCGTTTTCGGCAAACCGATTGTTTCGCGCGGCCGTGGAGATAGCGATAAAGCAGAGATCGAATTCTGCATCGTTAAGTAATTCTGCGGTGAGCCTCCTATGCGAACAAACAAGATCATGAGGTTTATCACTCTCATTGGTACGATCATCTCGATTCTCAGTGCAGTGATCAAGATTTACAGTGCGGTTCAGGCGCGTCGTCGCTGGGACTAAGCGGCGACTTCTAAACGCAGTGGCACAATGTTAACGCATTGTGCCACTGCTTCTTTTGCGTGTGGGTAGGATTATCGTATGACCCATGAAGAGGCCATGGCGCCAGTCGATTCGGCGATTTGGGAGCTGAGCGAAGCGTTTTCCGGCTTGCGCGACGAGGATGTTTGGGTGCGTCCGCATCCGCGGCTTTTGAGCATTGGCGAGTTGGCTGCCCATATCGCTTATGGCGAAGTCGATTCGTGTCTCGGCAAATTTGATTGCATTCTCGTTCAGAAGGAGCTGCGATACTATCCGTACGCGATTAGTGCCAGCATGTCGTCTCCGCTTGGGGCCGAAGCGCTCTATGCTGAAGTGAAACGGGTGCACGAGGCGTGCAAGGCGAAATTTCTTGAGGAAAGGCCGGATTTAGAATCCAAGAGCCCGTTTCGGACCGATTGGACCTGGGGTTATACGCTCCAATACATGGCGTTTCATATCGCTTATCACACGGGGCAAATGTATTCAGTTCGTCACCTGATGGATCACGTAACCGCGGATAATTAGTAGGGACTAATGAAGCATTCGGCCAGGCGTAGTGCCGAATTGCTTGCGAAACGACTGAATGAATCCACTCGATGTTTCGAACCCAGCTTCCATGGCTGCTTCTAACACCGTGGCTCCGCTTGAAAGGACTTGTAGGCCGACGAGTGCACGAGCCTGTTGGCGCCATTGACCCAGAGTTAAACCTGTTTCCTTAAGGATTCGGCGCTCAATCGTGCGGCGCGAGACTCCTGCTGGCCATTCGCACCGTGGATTCTTCAGAAATTTCATGGCCCACTGATGCAGCCAAGGTGACTGCGGAATGGCAATGCTCGTCTGGGCAGTGCCGGCCGTCTTCAGCTCTTCCAATAACAGAGTGAGGAGCGCGTTGCCACGAACGCAATCTGCGCGCAATGGACCCAAGCGGCATGACTCCGCAATGAGCTCTCGAAACAACTGCCTCACGTCCATCACATGCCTTTCTGGCTGAAGGCGCAACTGAGGTGCGAAATACAGAGTGCGGACCTTTGCCTTTCCCAAAGTGCGCGCCGGATGCGGATCGTCGGCCGGGACCCAAAGGGCACGATTCGGCGGCAAGACGTGCAGTTTTCGCGCGGTTTCCACATGGATCGTTCCTTCTACTGCGAAGACTAGCTTGTCCCAATCACTAGTTGGCCAAAGGATCTCTTCAGCGCGATGGTGGTCGAGCGACCAGAACCGCACGAGGATTTCCGCGGCAGAAGAGTGTCGTGATTGCGACATTATATGGCAATCTTAACCTATCACGTCAGTGCTTTGCTCCCTTATAATGGGCTCATGTCGAGCCAACACCCGCCAAACACTCTCTCCCATTTCGCCATCAATGTTGAGGACTGCGACCGAGCACTCGCGTTCTATGAAGCTGTCTTTGGGTGGAAATTCGACCCATGGGGTCCCCCAGGGTTTTACATGACACAAGTTGGCAATCTTCACGCTGCCTTGCAGAAGCGGCAAGAGGAACCTTTCCCAACCATTATCGGCAATTTTGAGTGCTCTATCGCTGTGGATGACGTCGACCGTGTGGTCGCGCTGATTGTCGCTAACGGCGGTTTGGTCACGATGCCGAAGGTCACCATTCCCACCATTTGTGACATTGCTCGAGTGAAGGATTGCGAAGGAAACACGTTCAGTATCGCCAAGTATTTGTAAAAATCTTGGCAAATTGTCTTCATGCGCTGGCGCATGTCAGCCGAGCCTGGTGGTGCCGGATGTTAGAGCTTTCGGACAAGCCACTTCCAGGGCGCGAGGACCGGGCCACCGGGCACAGCTATCGGTTCGGGGCAAAGGTTGACGGCGACCTGCCAGTTGGCGGCCCCTTCTGCTACGCGCAGATGAAGCAACCGGCCTTGGCTGAGGTCGGTGACCGTTCCGCGCTGAGGAAGAACGCGCCGTGCGGTAAGAATCTGCCGAATTTGAGCTTGCTGCGGAGCCCCCTGATCAAAGGCGATGGTCGACCGCGTGAAAAACGGAATCCGCGCGGTGCTCGGGGCTTCTTGGCCGCAGTAGACCAGCGGGGTGCCGCCCGGGCTGAGTGCCAGCGCCGCAAACGAAGCCATCGCGGCCTCATCCGATCCGAACATCTCGATCGGCGTCCCGTTCCAGGCGAATTCATCGTGATTGGTGATGAACCGCAGACCTGGGTTTTGGCCGCGTCGGATGATGCGAAGGGCCTCGGGAGCGGTGGTCGCCCCCTTGGCAACTCGTTGCAGAGCGGCGAAGGATTCCCAGTCGTAGAAGAGGTCAAAGCCGCTGGCGGGCAGCCCTGCTCCGGCACCCTCGGCCAGCATCATCAACGGCTTTTGAGTGGTCTTACGCACACTGGCGAGGCTGGACTTCCAGAAATCGGTCGGCACACCGTCCGCATAGTCGCACCGAAACCCATCGACGCCGAATCGGACCCAATCCGCCATCGCGTCTTGCATCGCTCTTCGCAGTTCTGGCTTCTCGAAGTTCAGCTCGGCTACATCTTGCCAGTTGGTTCCGGGCGGAATGATGATGTTGCCTTTCGCATCCTTCACGTACCAATCGGGCCGGCTGCGGATCCAATCGTGGTCCCATGCTGTGTGGTTGGCGACCCAATCGATGATGACTTTCAGCTTGTGTTCGCGCGCCGATTTCAGCAGCTCGCCAAAGTCCTGCAGCGTGCCGAATTCGGGGTTGACCGCCCTGTAATCGCGCACGGCGTACGGAGAGCCCAAGTCGCCCACCGAGCGCAGTTTGCCCACGGGGTGGATCGGCATGAGCCAGAGGGTGGTCGCGCCGAGCGATTTGATCGCCGGGAGCCTGGCTTTCAGGGCTTTGAAGTCGTGCGTTGGCCCAATTGCGCGCAGGTTGACTTGGTAGATCACCTCGGCGGTGACGTCGATGGGTTGGGCAGCCTGGAACGCGAGGATCGCAGCGAGCATGCTGGGAGTCTATCCGGTCTTGGGTTGCCCCTAAATGTATTGTCCAGATTGCTGATACTTGGGGCCTCGAATCACGGGGCAACTAAGTGCGCGGTAGGCTGGACTCTGAGCGTGGATTGCAATGAATTTGCCCGAACCCCCTGAATACGTTGAGTTCTTGGAGCCGTATCCGGCCGCGACCCAGGATCTGGCGCGCTCGCTACGCGAGCGGCTCATCAAGTTGCTTCCGGATTGCATCGAAACCGTATGGGATGCGACTAATGCGGTGGGCGTCGCATACGGCTTTACGGAAAAGAACGCCGACCATTTCATCCACCTGCCGGTTTACACCAAATATGTGAACATCGGTTTTTCGCAAGGGGCCTCGCTAGATGATCCCGAGGGGCGATTGCAAGGTTCTGGGGCGCGAATTCGACATATACGGCTGATCCAGGTCGAGGATCTCAGCGATCCCTACTTGATTGGGCTGATCGAGCAAGCGGTGGCCCTGGCCGCAGTGGGTCGCGAAGCCGTCGAACCCAGGACGATCATCCGAGTCATGGAAGGCCCGAAACGCCGCCCGAAAAAGCAATAAGCTCGGCCTTGGATTCAGGCTAACGCCCGAATCTCTATCCGCGGGTCGAGCATCCGGTGATTCCGCACGAATCCCTCGACGGGCTCGATCACCCAGTCCGTGCCGAGGCGAGTCTTCGTCAGCAAAGCGATCTCGTAGAGATTCAGGCCCGGATTGCCATCGACATGATAAAGACCGCGCGCACCCGCCAGGAAGTGACGAACCAAGCATTCGGCGGTGTCGACGAGCAGCGACGCGCCGGGGAACCAGAGCGTGCTGGCCAGCACCGCGCCGTGCTCGCGGTTTTCGCGGTCAAAGTAGTCAACCATGTTGTTACTTCCCGGAGCATCGCCAATCTGCCAGCCGATTCGGAACGCTGCGGCATCGGGGTTGGCGCGCAAGACGCGCTGCTCGCCCTCCAGCTTGTATCGCCCGTAATCATCATCGGGCAAAGGTAGATCGTTCACCGTAAACGGCCCAACCTGCGTACCACCATAGACACTTACTGAACTGGTGTGAAGGAAACGCAGGTCGCGATCGAGGCATTCCAGGGCCATCCACTCGGCCCAGTCCGTGGCGCCCATGGCAAAGTGCATCATCGCGTCGGGCCGCAGCGCATCGATGGCGGTTGCAGCAGCGGCACGGGAGTCATTGGGCATTGTGGCGCGATCCCACGCCACCACCTCGTGCCCCAGGGACTGCAGCTCCCGTGCCACCACCGGAGCCACCGTCCCGTTCATCCCGGTGATCAGAATCTTCACGCTCCGGTTTTACCCGGCACTGTGAGGGCTCTCGATGTGGCGCTTAAAGTTATCGAGGATGGCTTGCCAGCCCGACTGTTGCTGTTCCAGCGAATGCGTTTCTTCCGGCTCGAAGCTTACTCTGACATGGGTCTGGTCGCCTTCTTCGGTGAATTCGACCACGGCCTTACGCTCTCCGAAGGTGTATTCGAGCCGTTGCCCGGGTTCTACAGCCGCATAAACGCCCTCGAAATCGAACCCCATACTGCCGTCCTTGGCTTCCATCCGCGAGCAAAACGCCCCGCCGACTCGGAGGTCCACCGTCGCCCGAGTGGTGTGCCAATCATCCGAGGCCGCGTTCCACTGCCGGATGTCATCTGGCGAGGTGTAGGCCGCCCACACGACCTCGGCCGGGGCGGCAACGGTGGTTTCGACCACCAGCATCAGGCACCACCACGCCGCGCGGCTTCGATGGTGGCCACGTCAATCTTCTTCATCGTCATCACCGCCGGCAGGACCCTTGAAATAAGATCAGGGTCCAGGATTGTCGCGGCCGACGACAATCGATCCGGTGCCTGAGGTGCCTGTTCCCTGTGTCGCTCCGACGAGATTGAAGGTGTAGCCTATCGACTTGGTCCCGTCGGGGTTCGACGTGGCCGAGGTGATCGTCAACGTGCCATCGCCGCCGTAGTTCAGGATTTGTCCGTTAGTGGGCCCGGTCAGACTCTCGGTGGTTCCGAACGAAAAACCGGTCTCGAGGTTGGTCGAATCGTTATACGTTTGACCGGCGGCGAGAACCGTATTCGCGGGGACGGTGAGGAAGAC
>JALHPH010000013.1 GCA_022842565.1 Fimbriimonadaceae bacterium | reverse complement strand
AGTACGTGCGGGCGTTTATGAGCCTCACCGAGATCGAGAAGCACGGCGAAGTTCTCATCACCATCCCCTGCCCAGAAGAGCTGGAAGAAGAGAAATTTGAGCTGGAGTTTGAGTTGGCATTCTATTGGGACGAGGACTTGGCACTGCTCAAGGAGCGACTCAGTTCAATTTCAGAGATCGCAGAGTGCGTGATCACCCCTATTGCCGCCCAAGCCACAGAGGCAACTACGGCTGAGACCAAACCGCAAGCGCCTGCCAACGCAGAAGCGCGCGCTGCCACTGCTGCCGCGAACCCCGCGCAGCCAGCAAGCCAAGCGGCCAAACGCACCGATTCCGGTCAAACCGTGCGTGTCGATGTCACTCGGCTCGACAACCTGATGAACCTGGTCGGTGAATTGGTCATCGACCGAACGCGCATCGCCCAAATCGGAAGTGACCTCTCGAACCGGTTCCAAGACGAGAACATCGAAGCGCTGACCGAAACGGTTGGGCACATTCACCGCATCACCAGCGACCTTCAGGACCAGATCATGAAGGCCCGTATGATGCCGATTGAGAGCGTGTTCAATCGCTTCCCGCGCGTCATTCGTGATCTTGCTCAAAAGCTGGATAAAGACGTACGTCTCGAACTCACCGGCGGCGAAACCGAGCTGGACCGTAGCGTCATCGAGGTCATCGGCGACCCGCTTCTCCATATCCTGCGAAACAGCTTGGACCACGGCTTGGAAACTCCGGAGCAGCGTACCGCCGCCGGAAAGCCAGCCCAGGGCGTTATTCGCCTGAGTGCCCGGCACCAGGAAAACCATATTGTCATCGAGATCGTCGATGATGGTCGCGGCATCAACGTTGATCGCGTTCGCAAGAAGGCGATTGAAAACGGCTTGGTAACCGCCGATGCGGCTGAACGGATGAGCGACAAGGAAGCCCTACAGCTGATCTTTGCGAGCGGCCTCAGTACTGCCGCAGAAGTCAGTGAAGTTTCCGGTCGAGGAGTAGGTATGGACATCGTTCGCTCCAACCTCCAGAAGCTCGGCGGCATCATCGATCTTGAGACCACTTTGGGCGAGGGAACTCGAACCACGCTACGCCTGCCGCTGACGCTCGCCATCATTCGCGGGCTGCTGGTCAGCGTCGAGGAAGCAGTCTATGTGATCCCGCTCGGAAGCGTGATTGAGACCCTTTTGGTGAGCCAGTCGGGCATTCAAACGGTCAACCGCCATGAGGTGGTCGTCATCCGTGGAATTACCACCCCGCTGGTTCGCATGCGGAATATCTTCACTAATGAAAATACCCCTCAAGCAGTGGCGCAGGGAAGCCAATCCTATGTAGTAATCGTGGGACTCGCAGAACAAAGAGTGGGCATCGTCGTTGACCGTTTGATCGGTGAGCGCGAAGTCGTCATCAAATCTCTTAGTCGGTTCTGCGGCGACGTGCCTGGAATCAGTGGCGCAACGATCCTGGGAGACGGAAACGTCGCCCTCATTCTCGATATCAGCGGCATTATTGCCAAACCGAAAGCAGCTTAAAAGGACCTCAATACACACGCAAATGGCATTTCAACTTAATCCCCAACTGATTCAGGACGCGCTGAAAAAAGCGACCCAGGAGCTTCCGCCACTCCCGAGCGTGATCGTTCGTGTGATGCAGATCACCGAGGACGCCGACGCCGGAACCATCAACGAGCTGGAGCGCTTGATCCGAACCGATCAAGCAGTCTCCTCAAAGCTGCTGCGCGTGGTGAACAGCGCCTACTTCGGGCTATCGGGTCAGGTCAGCAGCTTGGCGCAGGCCGTTGTTATTTTGGGTTACACCCAAGTCCGTAACCTTGTGCTCTCCATCAGCATGATGTCGCAATTCCAAGCGATTGGCACCAAGGCAAAGGACCACCAAACCCGTCTTTGGGAGATCGCTTTTGGCGCGGCCAGCGGTGCTCAGCTCATCGCTAAGCACAAGCGCATCGATGCCAAAGACCAAGAGCTCGCTTTTGTGGGCGGCCTCATGCAGAATGTCGGCTCGCTCTTCATGCTCAGCACACTTCAGCGCAGCTATCTTTCGGTGCTCGAAGAAGCTGAGAACACGAAGGCATGGTTGTCCGATGTCGAAATGCTCCGACTCGGCATCACCCACGCCAATGTCGGTCAGCAATTGCTGGCCAAGTGGAAGCTTCCAGAGAACCTGGTTCTCATCGTAGGGCGGCACGAGGGACCCTTCGGCGGTGACCCAACACCCGCGCTCTACTCGGTGCACGCAGCCAAGCGCTTAGCTTACGCCGCCATCAGCCCCGACAACGTCACCGAGGGCTACGGAATCGATCCTATCGTCCGCGAATGGCTGAACTTCTCGGATGAGGAGTACACCTGGCTTATCCAGGCCGTGAAAGAGAAGGTGGACCAAGCCGTGCAGCTCATCGGCGGCATGGACTAAAGACAAGACTTCAAAGACCTTTGCGATTAGGGATGGGATAGGGCTTGGCTTCGGCTGGGCCCTTATCTTTTATCGGGCCTCATCCGATAATTACTTTTGACGCAATTCATGGAACACCTCCATGGGGATTCGACACAATGGCAAGTAGCTCGGGCATCAATTTTTCGGGACTCGCAAGCGGTCTTGACACCAACTCCATCATTTCGCAGTTGGTCAATCTGGAGCGAGGCGCAGCCACGCGCTTGCAGCGCCGCCAAGCTCAGCTTGAAGTGCAGCGTGGCGCATACGGCCAATTCCGTAGCCAAATGCAGGCCCTGAATACTGCCATCAACAGTTTTAATTTCACAGGCGCGTTCGATCCCACTCAAGCCACGAGTTCGGATACCGCCGCCATTGGTATATCGTCAACCGCTGGAGCACCCGAGGGAATCTACAAGCTGAAGGTCACCCAGTTGGCCAGCGCCCACAAGATCTCTTCTCGAGCTCTCGCAAACCCAACGAGCGATCTCGGCTTCGCAGGCGACCTCAAAATCAATGGCAAGACGATCACTGTAGGGGCGACAGATTCGCTCAACGAAATCGCCGCCGAAATCAACTCTGCAGATGCCAACGTTCAGGCGTCCGTGGTGAATGGCGGAACGAACAAGGCGTATCTGACGCTGACCAGCAAAGAGTCCGGACTCGAAAACGCGATTGATCTAAGCGCCAATACAGGGCTCACCAGTGTCGCAGCCAAACTTGGCCTCGTCAAGGGCTTTGGCAACTTGTCCGGCACCGATGTCAAGAGCGCCGGTGCTGTGAATCCTGACGCGCCGCTTACGTCCTCGTTTGGCGTGACCGCAGGGACCTACGATTTCACGATTAACGGGAGTGTTTTTGCCTTTGACGCGTCGCTCTCGCTGAACGACCTTGCCAACGAACTCTCGGGTAACGGCATCAGTGCGTCTGTCGAGACATTCGTCGAAAATGGCACCACAAAGTCGCGGCTCGTCTTGGACGAAGCGGCCGCCCTCTCCTTCGACGATCCCGATGGTTTCCTGACCAAAATTGGCGTCCTGAGCAATCCAACCGAGTTAGTTGCGGCCCGCGACGCGCTCTTTGAAGTCGATGGCATTTCGCTTTCAAGCGCAACGAATGAACTGAAAGAAGTCGTGCAGGGAGCAACCCTCACGCTGCTCAAGGCCGATCCCGACAAGGAAACGACCATTTCAGTGACCAAGGACCCTGAAGCGGTTGTCAAGACAGTGAAGGGGCTCGTCACAGCCTACAACAACGCAATCGGCTTCGTCAACAATAATAGTAAGTTCAATTCCGACACTTTTGAATCAGGAATCCTCTTTGGCGACGCGGTCGCGGGGCAGTTTACGTCGTCGGTTGGTGTCTCGATCTTCTCGCAAATCAACAACCTTCCCGGCGCGTTCAAAAACCTGACACAAATCGGCTTCGGACTCTCGGATAAGGGTGAACTCACGCTTGATGAGACGATGTTCAAGGACGCACTAGCAGACGATTCTCAAGCTGTTGCTGATCTTTTCAAAGCACGCGGCACCTCCGCCGTTGAAGAGTTGACTTTTGTGAGCAGCGGCAACAAGACCAACGCCTCTGGAGTGGGTGGCTACGATGTCAACATCACGGCCCTCGCGACCAAAGGCAAAACCACCGGCATGGTAGCGCCGACAAGCAACAACCGAGGCGGCGAAATCCTCACATTCGCCGGCAACTCCTTCGGCTCGGCGGGTTACCAACTTTCCATCAGCGCAGGCGAGTCTCTCACCGACGTCGTCAACAAAATCAAAGGCGATTCGAAGCTGAAAGACCTTGTCGAAGCCAGCATCGAGGGCGGAAAGCTCAAGATCGAGAGCAAGCGTTGGGGAACGGGCGGTAATTTCACGGTCACCAGCAACTATTCTGCCTCGGCGGACACCACAGGCATCGGCTTGGTCAACGAAGCCACCAAAGTGGATGGCACCGACATAGTCGGCACCATCAACGGCGTCGCGGCGACTGGCTCAGGCCAGTTCTTGCTCAGCAGCTCTGGCGATTCGGAAGGTCTCCAAGTTCAGTATACGGGTACCAACACCGGGAACATCGGCAGCATGCGGTTTACGACTGGCATCAGCGGACTGCTCCAAAAGGACCTCAATTCGTTCCTCGATGCTGAGTCGGGCTTGATTCAAACCAGTGATCAGGCGCTCGATACTCAGATCAAGGAGCTTGAAGCGCAAGTCAAGCGGGTGAACGAGCGTGCGCTTGAGAAAGAGCAGAGCCTACGCAAACGCTTTGCAGCCATGGAATCGGCCATCCAAGCCGCGCAAAGCCAGCAGCAGCGAATGCAGGCGATGCTGCGAAACTAAAGCCCCATCACTCCCGCAGGGTTTGCGATAAACTACGGCGGTGGAAAACTTCCTTGAAGCGCTGATTCCTCTTGTGGCAGTGGCTTTCGTCTTTGGCATCCCCATTGTGGCGATCCTAACGTCGCACCAACGAAAGATGGCCGAGCTGATGCGCGACCAACAAGGTGGGCCTGCTCTGCTTCAGGAATTACAAGTGTTGCGCTATGAATCTGCCCAGCTCCGCGACAAAGTGAACCAGATGCAAATCCAAATGGACACCATGCAACTGGCCCAACGCAACGATCCGACTGACGCTTTGCTGGGCCAGCGGCAACAGCAAGTCCCTTAGCCGATTGTCAGGCCGGCAGCGTTCCAGTCGTCCAAGAATCGCCGAAGTCCGATATCGGTCAGCGGGTGATTAAACATCATTTCCATTACTTTGAGCGGCATGGTCGCCACGTGAGCGCCGGCCGCAACGGCCTGAGTTACGTGCAGCGGATGGCGGACGCTGGCCACCAGCACTTCGCTCTCAAAGCCATAGGTGTCCACCATGTCCACCGTCTCCTGCACGGCCGCCATGCCATCGGTAGCGAGGTCATCGACTCGGCCAACGAAATTTGAGATGTAGGTCGCGCCAGCCTTGGCTGCCATGAGCGCCTGGGTGACCGTGAAGACCAGGGTCACATTCGTGCGGATCCCTTGATCTGCCAGGGTGCTTACAAGGCGAACCCCCGGCTCGATCAGCGGGACCTTCACCACTATTTGCTCGTGCCAGCTTGCAATCTCCAGGGCCTCTTTCAGCATCAAATCATAGTCGGTCGCCACTACTTCGGCGCTAATCGCCCCGCCTGGCACGGCTTCGCAGATCGCAAGCACGGTCTCCTTGAATCCCTTCCCGCTCTTGGCGATCAGCGTTGGGTTCGTTGTGACGCCATCGAGGACGCCCCATTCGGCGGCGCGGCGGACTTCTGAGAGATCTCCGGTGTCAAGGAACAGCTTCATTCTGCTCCCGATGGTACCCCCGGCTAACTTGCTGGCTTTCAGTGAAACCACATATATTTGCTAGGCGGCGTGGCTTCATTCCTGCTTTAGAATCTCTCCTGGGCAGTAATGCCCTCTTGGAGGGGAAATCTAATGCAAAAAACAATTCTTATCCTCATGGCGCTCGGGGCAGTCGCTGCTGCGCAAGCCGTGGTGTTTGAAATCGAATCAAACAACACGACTGCGACTGCGAACTCGTTCGGTCGCATGACTCCTGCACCGTTTGCCGACCTCGGTATCGGTAGGGTCACGCCGGGCGACGTCGACTTCTACAGCGTGATGCTCTTCGCAGGCGAATCGCTGAACGTCAGTGTCACTCAAGTTCCCGTGAACCCAGCCACGTTTGACTCATACTTGGGTCTCTTTGACGGCGGTGGAACCCTTATCGAAGCGGACGACGACGACGGCCCCGGCCTCGTTTCGTCGATCACTTTCGACGTGCTCAGCACCGGAACCTACTTCCTTGGCGTCACCGGTTTTGGCGACAGCAACTTCGACGGCATCGGCCACAGTGAGACTGCCAACTACTTCCTGACCGTGTCGGCAGTACCAGTTCCAGAGCCTGCCACCATGACCGCTCTCGGTCTCGGCATTGTTGCCGTGCTGAAGCGACGCAAGAAGAGCTAAGTCCCAAAAATCCTAAAATCCCAAAAGAAGCCCCTGTTCCGCTTACGCGGGACGGGGGTTTTCTTTGTCGCCAGGCAGCCTTACGCGCGTGATGAGCACCGCGCTCAGCAAGAAAAGAGCTGCCGAGAGCATGAACGCGACCATGTATCCCGAACCGGTCTGCACCCGATTGACGGTGTCAATTAGGAGCCCGATTCCACCTCCAAAAAGCTGCGGTACCGCGATGCTGCTCTGCCAAATGCCCATGTCTTTGCCGAAATCGGCCGGATCGGGCAGCACATCGGCGGCGATGGCCCAGTCTGTGGAGGAGTACATTCCATTGCCTACGCCATAGGCCAGCGCAATCCACACGACCGACGCGTAATCTCCAAAAAAGCCAAAGGGCAGCATGCAGCAGCACATAAGGAGGGCGGCAATCCGCACGACGATCCGCCGATCCATCGTTTCGGCCATACGGGTTCCCAGCAACGCCCCGGCGATGCTCGTGAGCGCCATCGCAACAATCAGGAAGCCTGCCGCAGCGGTAGGTCCACCCAAGTTCAGCCCCGCAAAGCGATAGCTAGTCACTCGGTCGTTCAGAAAGTTTACGCCGTAGGTCACGAGGACGCTTGAACCGGTAGCGACCAGGAACCGCGTCAACCAGACCCAACGAAAATTGATGTTGCGCCAGATATTCCACCACGGGTTTTCGGGCTTATCTGTAGCGCGTGCGGTAGCCGGGGGATCGTGGCGAATCGTGCGAAACACGCCGAGAAGGCAGACCAAGTGCACCGCCGCCAGCAGCAGCATAAATGGCCAAATCTGTTGCCCAAAACTCGCCACCAGAACCGCGCCGACGAGGTTTGCGCCCGCCTGGTACCCTGCCATGACTCCCGCTGCGCGCGGCCGTAGCGCGGAGGGCACCAGCTGCGGAATGAGCGCCGAGTAGGGCCCCGTTGCTACGTCGTCCGCGATCTGAAGCAGGAGATAGCCCGCTGTGAGCACGATCAAGCTCGTCGCCGATGCCAGCATGATCGCTGCCACGGCCGTGAGGACCGCGCCGACCAGAACGAAAACGAGCCGCTTTTGGACCCGGTCGCTCCAAGCTCCCATCAGCGCTGGGCCAATGCACGCCTCGACCGCGCCAATGGCGACAACTAAGCCCCAATAAGTGTTGCGCTCGCCGACTGCCACCAGCTCGTTCACCTTGCCCGGCAGGAGGATCAGGATGAAGAACCACTTGAGCGACGTCGCAAACCAGTAGAGCGATGCGCCCAAGTACCAGGGCAGACGATTCTGAAACACGCCCGCTCAGTGTAGCGCCTGGACTATCATGTTCATCGTGCAGAACTGGGTCGATACTATCGTGGCGCTCGTCTCTGGGCCGCCCCCCTCAGCAGTGGCGGTCGTGCGGCTTTCAGGCCCGAGCTCGTGGGAAATCGCAGCGAAGCTCTGGCGAGGTTGGCCCACTGCTCCTGAATCACATCGCGCGCTCTATGGCGAAACCACCACGGGCGAGGACGCCCTGGCGATTCCCTTTGCTCATGGCCGGGGCTTTACCAGTGAAGAAGCGGTCGAGTTCTGCCTGCACGGGAGCCGAGCGGGAGTGGCGGCCTTCCTGGAAGCGGCCCAGGCCGCGGGCGCGCGAATGGCGACGCCCGGAGAATTTTCACGCCGTGCTTTCATGAACGGGCGGCTCGATCTCTCGCAAGCCGAGGGGATTCAGCAGCTCATCGAAGCCGAAACGAGCGCACAGTGGCAAGTCGCCGCCCGGCTCCGCGGCGGTGAAGTCGCCACCCAAATCGAACGCTGGCGCGAGCAAGTCATGGGCGTTCTGGCGAGGCTCGAAGCCCAAGTGGATTTCAGCGAGGAACTCGGTGAGCTCGACCGCGAGCCACTCCTCGCTACCCTCGAATCGGTAAGAATCGAAATGGGCCGTGATGGCAGCGTGCTGGACCGCGTGCGAGAAGGGGCAGTGGTCGCGATCCTAGGTGAGCCGAACGCGGGGAAGTCCAGCCTACTGAACCGGATTTCTGGCTTTGAGCGCGCGATTGTCACGCCGATCCCAGGAACCACGCGAGACACCATTGAACTGACGGTCGACCTGGAAGGTTACCGAGTCACCTTCGTGGACACCGCCGGGCTCCGCGAGACGCCCGACCCCATCGAGCAAGAGGGCGTGCGCCGGTCCTTGAGAGTCGCCGAGGCCGCCGACCTCCGTATTGTGCTCATTGACCCCTCTGCGCAAGTTACCAGCCCCATTGAGGCGCAAATGACCGGCCACGGGATGACCCTGGTTGTCCGCAACAAAGCCGATCTCTACCCCGGTCCCGAGGCGATCTCTTGCCTGACAGGGGAGGGCGTCCCGGCGCTCTTGCAACGCATCAAGGGCCTTCTGTTCCCGGACGATGCTCTGAGCGCACCACCCTTCGTGCCGCGCCATCGCGAGTTGCTGAGTCAGGCATTGCAAGCGCTGGAACGCGCTGCCGAGACCATCGCCGACAACGCCGTCCCCGATGACTTGGCGACCGTCTTCCTGCGAGAGGCGCTCGCGCAACTAGGGGCCATCACCGGCACTGAGGCGCGATCCGATATGGTGGACGAGATTTTCAGTCGCTTCTGCCTGGGGAAATAGGCTGCACCGTGAAGTTCATCTTCGCGCGCCAATGACCCGCAGGAAGGTTCGCAATCCACTCGGGTGACTTGCCCCTCGCCTCTTCGTATTCGAAAATGCCAGACCCCATGATCGGCCTATTGATATGATAATGAACCTTGATTCCGTAAGTGCCAGGCTTCAACATCACCTGCTTGCCGACCGAATAGTCATCCTTTTGTCCGCCAGTCCGGCCCTCGGGGAACTGCCAGACCTTGCGAATGGCATCGGTCCGCAGCACAACCGATTGGCCCGCTGGCAAGCGGAAAAAGCGGCTCTCTTCAATCACTTCGTCGAACACGGTCTGAACCGCAGGAGTAGCATTGTCGCCGATCCAGTAAAGCGGCTTGCTGCCCTGGGAAAGTTGGACATAGCTAGAGGCACAGAACCCGCCGGGCTGATCAATGCGGGGCAGCATCAGGTCGCTGTGACCCAGATTGGTCAGCCGAGTTTGAATCCAGATCGGCTGGCCGGCGGCACCCAAATTGGACGTAGAGTAGAGGTCCATCCGCAGATCGCCTAAGCGGAACTGACTTTGTCGAACCCAGGATGCTTTCGGTTCGTAAACAAACGCACCAGTCTCAGAGAGGGCGTTTGACCACGCTTGAGCCAATAAAAGCGTCAACATATGAGGAGAACTCGTGATCGGGAACCGAAAGTTCCTTGCCGGAACCCTATGTGCATTTGATTTGTATACTATAATATAACTTGAGCGTTAGACACTAATATGCGATTCGACCGACTCACCATCAAAGCGCAAGAAGCCTTTCAGGCGGCCCAAGAGCTGGCCGTGCACTATCAGCACCAGACCATCGAGGGAGAGCACCTCCTTTTGGCGCTGGTGAATCAGGATGGCGGCACTACCGAGGCGCTGCTTGAGAAGATCGGTGCTGATTCGCTCAGCCTCGCAGCCTTGCTTGAGGCCGAGCTGGAACGCCGCGCCAAGGTCCAGGGCTCGGCCAGCTATGGGGGCACTTTCAGCGGAAAGCTCCAGCAACTGTTCAATGACGCTTTCCAAATCGCTGATGCGATGGGCGACAAGTACATCAGCAACGAGCACTTGCTCTTGGGCGCCCTCAAGGATCGTACTGGCGTTGGCCGGCTACTCACCCAAGCTGGCGTCAGCGAATCGGACCTCAAGAAAGCTATCGATGACCTGCGGGGCGGCCAAAAGGTCGAAGATCAGCACGCCGAGGCGAAGTACCAGGCACTCGAAAAGTACAGTATCGACCTCACCGAACGAGCACGACAGGGCAAGCTTGACCCAGTCATTGGCCGCGACGAGGAGATCCGTCGCGTCGTCCAAGTCCTTAGCCGCCGGACCAAAAACAACCCGGTCCTCATCGGCGAACCAGGCGTGGGGAAGACGGCGGTGGTCGAGGGGCTTGCGCAGCGAGTGATCGCGGGAGACGTTCCCGAGGGCCTGAAGCGCAAGCGCCTCCTGAGCCTAGACATCGGCGCAATGGTCGCGGGCGCGAAGTACCGTGGAGAATTCGAAGACCGCTTGAAAGCCGTGCTCGACGAAATCAAGCGCAGCGAGGGCAGCATCATCGTTTTCATTGATGAGCTGCACACGCTGGTCGGCGCGGGGAAGGCCGAGGGCTCCCTGGACGCCGCCAATATGCTCAAGCCGATGCTGGCACGGGGCGAAATGCGCTGCGTCGGTGCAACGACGCTGAACGAATATCGCCAGTACATCGAAAAAGACAAGGCGTTAGAAAGGCGTTTCCAAACCGTGCTGGTGGACCAACCAACCGTCGATGAGACCATTTCGATTCTGCGCGGGCTGAAGGAGCGGTACGAAATCCATCATGGCGTCCGGATCACCGACAGCGCCATCGTGGCCGCCGCGACACTGAGCGACCGCTACATCAGCGACCGTTTCCTCCCCGACAAGGCCATCGACCTGGTGGACGAAGCCGCCAGCCGCCTGCGCATCGAGATTGATTCGGTTCCACAAGAAATCGACGCGATTGAGCGGCACGTCCGGCAGCTCGAAATCGACCGCGAGGCGCTTCGCAAAGAGGAAGACCCGGCCAGTAAAGAGCGCCTGGAAAGCACCGAACGTAAGCTGGCCGACCTTAGCGAGCAACTGACCGCAGAACGTGCGGTCTGGACCCGCGAAAAGGACGCCATCGACCGGGTACGCCAACTCAAATCTGAGATCGAAGAACTGAGCAACCAGCTTCAGCAGGCTCAGCGCGACCTGGAATTCGAGCGGGCCGCTGAGATCCAATACGGTCGCCTGCCCAAGCTCATGCAAGAGCTCGAAGAGGCACAGAATCTGGCGGATAGCAAGAGCTCCAGTCTGCGTGAAGCTGTGGATGCCGAGGATGTCGCCGAGATCGTAGCACGTTGGACTGGCGTGCCCGTCAGCCGACTGATGCAGGGCGAAATGGCGAAGCTGATTACGATGGAAGACAGCCTGCGCCAGCGGGTCATCGGCCAAGACGAAGCCCTGAGCGCGGTGGCCGACGCCGTGCGGCGCTCACGCAGCGGTATCGCCGACCCCAACCGCCCCATCGGCAGCTTTCTGTTCTTGGGTCCCACGGGCGTAGGGAAAACCGAAACCGCCAAAGCGCTTGCCGAGTTCTTGTTCAACGATGAGCGCGCGCTGGTGCGCATCGACATGAGCGAGTATCAGGAAAAACACACGGTCGCAAGACTAATCGGCGCGCCCCCGGGGTACGTGGGCTACGACGAGGGCGGCCAACTCACTGAAGCCGTGCGGCGGATGCCCTACTCGGTAATCCTGTTTGATGAAGTGGAAAAGGCCCACCCGGAAGTGTTCAATGTGCTGCTGCAACTGCTCGATGACGGTCGCCTGACCGATAGTCAAGGGCGAACGGTGAACTTTAAGAACACGGTTGTCTTGCTTACCAGTAACCTCGGTTCGCACCACTACGGCGAGGTAATGATGTCGGCGGGTGACTTCGAGAACGTGAAAAAGGCGGTGCTCGACGAAGTGCGCCACTTCTTCCGCCCTGAATTTCTTAACCGACTTGATGACATCATGGTGTTCCGTCCGCTCGGGTTCAGCGAGATCAGCGGAATCGTTCAAAAGCAGTTGGATCAAGTTGCCCAACGATTGGCCAATCGCCGCATCCGCATCGAACTGGACGATGACGCAGTGAAGCACTTAGCGGCTGTCGGTTACGATCCGATCTACGGTGCCCGCCCGCTGCGCCGCGCCATCGAACACGAGCTATTGAATCCACTTGCCAAGCAATTACTTGGCGGCGAAATTCGAGAAGGTTCCACCATTCGCGTGCGCTACGATGGCGCAAACTTGGTCTTCGAAAACGAGCCAGTGGCCACCCCATGACACGTCGCCAGACCCAATTCGCCAACGCCGGCCTGGTCGTTTACAGTCTGATTCTGTCAGTCGGCTTTGGCTTTTGGGGCTGGCGGCTCCTGGAAGCAAGCCTCGATGCACCGGCGCCCGTGGATGAGGCTGGAATGGTCATGCTGCAGCAGATTTGGCTGCCCGCCATCGTATTCTCCGTGGCCGTGCTCGGCCTCGGCCACGCCGTCCTGACGGTGCTCATCATTCGCAACCTCGCGCAGAATCGCGGCGACCAGTTTATAATGGGCGCAAGCCTTTGGAATCTTGTTGTGTTTCCAGTGGGTACTTTTGTGGGCTGGAAAACCTTTCGACTGGTAAGGTCCCAAAGTCCTATGGCATTGGCGGACGAGCTACGTAGCCAAGAACGAGACGACCATGTCACAACTGATTCTCGCCACCCTGACCATTGATCCGCACCACACCGGTGCACTCACCGAATACTGCGACCGCGTGCGGATGCTGATGCTGGGCCACGAGGGCTTTAAATCGGTAAGCCTGTGGGCGACATGGGGCGAACCCACCCGATTTGTGGTTGCCTACGAATACGTCGATGGAGCCGCAGCAGGGGCGGGTCTCACGATGCTGAGCGAGTCGGGTCTGGTGCTTACAGCCTTGAATGTCTTAAAGGACTCTCCGCTGGTTCGGATCGTGGAAGTCGCCGGCCATAGTGGGCCCGCCATCGGAAAGCTCCCCATGAACGCCCTCGCCACCATGCGGCACAAGATCGTCGGGCCGGGAATGGCAGAAATCGAACTCGCTGAGATCGAAGACGTGTTCCTGGGGCTAGGCATGCTTCCCGGCTGTCTGGGGCATGTTCGTGGCTCGGAGCTGAACCTCTCCGACTCGGTTTTCAGCATCGGTTTTTGGCAAGACGTGGCAGCCCTGAAAGCTGCCACGCCCGACCACGAAAGCAAGATGCAAACCTACCAGCGAGTGTACTGACCTTTACTCAACGTAGGTCCGCTCGCCGATTTCCAGGTCATAAACGCCCGCTAGCTCGAATGCGGATAGCTGGTCGATAGTCATCAGCCGTTCGATGGTGTCGCTGACTTCGATGCTTGGTCCGAAACTGAGCTCACCCAGCAATTGGAACTTGTGCTGAAGGATGCCGCGCAGATCAGCGGAAGTGTTACGAGCGTGCCCGGCGGGGTACATCACCAGTCCGCTCTCGAGGGTTGAGCCGCTCGCGGTGATTTCCACGCTGGTCGGGATGCCGTCCGGGTAGCGGGCGTCGTAGTCGGGGCCGCCGTGCTCGAAGGCAACTTTCTCCATCAGCGCCCGCGTGACCGGGTGACGGATGGCTCCCTTGTCATAATCGTACGGCGAGAGCATCAGCAGTTTCCACACTTCATCCGTGCCCTTGGCGTTGCTGAGCGCGTCGCGCTGCTCCATTGCCTTGCGCAGCAGAGTACAAACGATGTAGACCATCGAGTGGTCGGCGCT
>JALHPH010000012.1:13530-14011 GCA_022842565.1 Fimbriimonadaceae bacterium | reverse complement strand
CTGGCGGCGGTAGCGTGCCCAGCTAACACAATTCGCCAAAAGGCCCAGCAAAATGCCTCTGAGAACCCCGGGAGCCGGTATGCTAACGGGGTTCATGATTTCAGGACAAGACCAAGGCGAGCTTGAACCAAAGAGCCCGCAGCAAGACGAAACGAGCCAAGCCGCAGCGGTGCACATGCACCATCACGAGCACCACGAGCACCTGGATGAGCACCGATTCAAATTCGGACCGTTCTTCTTCTGGACCCTCGCCCAACTGGGTCTCGCCGTCGCGCTTTTCTACTGGATCGCCCCCCAGACGCTACAAAATGAATTTGCCCAACCCGGCATGCTTCTGCTCTGGACGGCGCTCTTTGGCCTGCCCGTCAGCCTGTTCGAGTACATCTATCACCGATACTTGTTGCACTCGTCCATCCTGCCGTTCCTAGGCCACATGCACCACTCGCATGCCCACCACCACGGGCTGACCAATGTCAAGGCG
>JALHPH010000012.1:0-13520 GCA_022842565.1 Fimbriimonadaceae bacterium | reverse complement strand
GCTCGTTCCCGTCACCAGCCGCTACCCCATCATCGAAGAGCACCAAGAGGAATCCATGCAGTTCCCCTATTTCGCCATCTCGGTGTTCTATCTCATTTTCGTCGGATTGCTCGCCCTGCCGGTCAAAGCGCTGCTACCCAACCAGCCCGTCATCAGCGCCATGCTGTTCACGGCGACCCTGGCCTATGGGCTCTATGAGTTCTGGCACGCCATTCTCCACCTCCCGTTCGAGCGGTATTGGAAGCCCTGGATGCAAAAATCCAAGGTCGGAAAGTTGACCGAATACATTTATTCGTTCCACTTGATGCACCACTGGCGTCCCACCACCAACCAAGCCGTCGTCGGTTTCTGGGGTTGGGCCGTATGGGATCACCTCTTCCGAACGCACCACCGTCCTGAACGACTCCCGCTGGATAAGGCCCAAGTGAACTATCACGACGCCGACATCCCGAAGCCGCGATGGCCCATCAGCCTCGTCGACAAGCTTCAACCGGGATTGTACAAAGCCTCACGCAAGCTTGAACAAACGCTAGCCCGCTGGGTCGGCCTCAAGCCGCGCAATACGCACTAACCTAGCTGGTAAAGGCCGCACACCGCGCCTGCCGAATCCTGGATACATGCAAACCGGCCCCCGCCCATCTCGCGGGGGCCATCCACCACCCGCCCGCCCGCCAGCATCACCTGCTCCAGAGAGGTATCCAGGTCGGCCACCACAATATAGATGAGCCACTGAGGGGGAAGCTGCGCGTTCTCGCCGCGGGCATGGCAGATCCCTGCAGTCGCTTCGCCTGAGCTCGCGATCATGCTGTAATCCTCATAGTCGCCCATGCTCTCGCCCTCGAACTCCCATCCAACCACGCGAGAATAGAAGTCGCGCAACGCAGTCGCTTCGGGGACCGAGATGTCCATCCACATGATGCTGCCCGGGGCGGGCTGTCCGTCGGTGCTCATGTTGGCATCATAGCGGAATTTAAGCGCTCCATGTTTGGTCCGTTTCAGCTTCGATTTCGTGCGGAACGTCGGTGAGCGCATCGCAAAAGAATGCATCCGGATACCGTTTCATGGCGTGAATCACGTCAAGTTCGCTTCCGCCGATAAACACCAGCGGCATGTGACAATGGTGTGCCAGCTCGCGCCCACGGGCGGGATGAAGATCAAGATTGATGGCCACAATCTCGGGTCCTAACTCCAAAAGCCGCAAAAACATGTCGGCTTCCGTGGCCAATGTCGCCACACCCTCCTGCAGACTCGCCTGGTCAGCCGAGCCGCTCACTTCGTCCCAGTGTAAATACAGGATTTTCATGGGGTCACCTCTTGTGAAAAAAGCCCCTTCAGCTTTCAGTATGCGATAGTTTTGGCAAAATCGTTTAATATTTCTTAATCTTAGGCTTCTCTTTTTGGCCCGAAATCGTCTAGGCTAATGGATCGATGCAACTCAGCACGCAACTTCCTGGTTTTAGGATATGCCGCCCTGCCCAATGGGGCGACACGATAATAGTGTCGCCGCAAGGGCAATTCGTTGGGCTGGCATGCGCGCGCGTGTCAGCCCTTTTTTGTTGGGCCGCCGGGTCATTCGCATCGAGGTTGGAGAGAGGAGGAGAATCAACGTGCAAGAAGTGCTACTACTGAATTCGGACTTTGAGCCGCTAAATGTGTGTCATTTGCGAAGGGCGATGGCGCTGATCATGCTGGGTAAGGCTGAAGTGGTCGAAATCCAGGACGAGGCTATGCTCACCACTCGCGGCCGCTTGCCCGCGCCGTCGGTGGTGCGCATGTGTTACCACGTCCGCCGACCGCTGCCCCAACTACGCCTGAGCCGCCATTCGGTCCTGGCGCGCGACGGTCACACCTGCCAATACTGCGGCATCAAGGGCAAGGAGCTCACCATCGACCACATCATCCCGCGCTGGATGGGTGGGCCGCACACGTGGGACAATCTTGTGGCTTGTTGCCGACGATGCAACTTGAAGAAAGGCGACAAGACTCCGCAGCAGGCCAAGATGAAACTGCGCACCGTTCCGAGACGGCCGCACTTCATCCCCTACATCTCGCTGCCCGCGTACTTGAAGGCACAGAACCGCGATCAATGGGGAATCTATCTACCCGTGTTCGAGGCGTTCCGAAGCAGCCAAGAAAGCCACGCCTAGTCCGGAAACAGAGCGAGCGGCCCAAAAAGATGGGTCGCTCGTTTCTTTGAGAGGGAGGCTCAGCCGAATCGACCGGAGATGTAGTCTTCCGTGCGTTCGTGCTGAGGATTGTTGAAGATCTGGTGGGTTTGCCCCATCTCCACCATCTCGCCTAGCATGAAAAAGGCGGTGTAGTCGCTCGCGCGCTGGGCTTGCTGCATGTTGTGCGTCACGATGACGATGGTGTAATCCTTCTTGAGCTCAATAATGAGCTCTTCGATTCGCTGAGTGGCGATCGGGTCCAGCGCCGAGCAAGGCTCGTCCATCAGGATCACTTCGGGATTCACCGCTAATGCCCGGGCGATGCAGAGTCTTTGTTGCTGACCACCGCTCAGCGCCGAAGCCGGCGCCCTCAATTTGTCCTTCACCTCATCCCATAGAAATGCACCGCGCAGGCAGGTTTCCACTATTTCTTCAAGCACTGCTTTTCCACGCGTTCCGTGCAATTTGGGGCCGTAGACGATGTTGTCCGCGATGGACATCGGGAAGGGATTCGGCTTCTGAAACACCATGCCGACTGACTTGCGCAGGGCAACCGGGTCCACCTGCGGGGCATAGATATTGTGACCGTCAATGGTCAGGTTTCCTTCCAGCCGTGTCCCCTCGATGAGGTCGTTCATCCGGTTCAGGCAGCGCAGAAAAGTCGACTTGCCGCAACCCGACGGGCCGATGAGAGCAGTCACCTGCCGCTCATACATCTCCATCGAGATCTTCTTGAGGGCGTGAAACTTACTGTAGTAAAAGTCCACGCGGTCCGCGACGATTTTGGGATTTCTGCTCTCGACAGCGGTCGGATCGGCGACGGGCGATGACATCATGAACTCCTGTACTCTATCGTGCGGGTGTTAATGTGGGATTAACAATGCATTTTGGCGCATTGCGTGGTCCATTAACACCAGTGCAACCATCGACTCGACCATGGGCACCGCGCGCGGCAGCACGCAGGGGTCATGCCGACCGCGGCCCTTCACGGTCGTGTTCTCTCTCTCCACGGTCACGGTCTGTTGTTCGCTCAGAATCGTTGCAACCGGCTTAAAAGCAGCCCGAAGCAGAATGGGCATGCCGTTTGAAATGCCGCCCTGAATGCCTCCGGAGTGGTTAGTCGGAGTGAAAACCCGCTTCTCGTCATCGGCCACATAAGCGTCGTTATGCTCGCTGCCGCGCATTAGGCATCCCGCAAACCCGCTGCCGACCTCGAACCCCTTGCATGCCGGAAGGCTCAGCAGAGCCCGCCCCAAGTCGGCCTCAAGACGATCAAAAACCGGTTCACCCCAGCCGCTGGGCACGCCTCGAATCAGGCACCGGATCGTCCCTCCGACCGAGTCGCCCGTCTTGCGTACGGCTTCGATATGCTCAATCATCCTCGCGGCCATCTCAAGATCAGGGCACCGGACGATGGTCTGGTCTACCTCCTCCCTCACAACAGACTCCGACACGGGAGGGCACTGAAGCTCCTGCACCGAATCCACCCAGGCAACGATCTCGACCCCAAACGCGGATCGCAAAATGCCTTCGGCGAGCGCCCCTGCAGCCACGCGGCCCACGGTTTCTCGCGCGCTCGATCGCCCGCCCCCGCTCCAGGCCCGAATCCCATATTTCTCTTCGTAGGTGTAATCCGCGTGGCTCGGCCGAAATTTATCACGCATCTCGTCGTAATCACGGGACCGAGCGTCCTCATTCCGAACCATCATGGCGATGGGCGTGCCAAGACTCAGGCCATCCTGAACCCCGCTCATGATTTCAATCAAGTCGGATTCCTTTCGCTGAGTCACGATGGCGCTTTGCCCGGGACGCCGACGATCAAGTTGAGCTTGGATTTGCGCTTCATCCACCGGGAACCTTGGCGGGCAACCATCCACCACTACCCCCACGCTGCCGCCGTGCGATTCGCCCCAGGTGGTTATCCGAAAAAGGGTGCCGAATCCGCTGCTCATCGAGACGCCGTCCCGTGGTGAGGCGAGTACTTCTTGATGCAGGCCGAGCACCAATTCTCCAGTTGCAGCAGTTCTTGATGCAGCCGCAGCTGTACCATAGCGCGGACGCGGTTCAGGTCGGGTGGGTCATCGGGACCCAACGAGAAGTAGGCATCACCGCGGAGGTAGTCGGTGAGGAATCGCAAGCCCAGCTCCAAGGCGATGGTCGAGACCGCCTCATCCATCAGCTCGACTTCGGCCACCGTGACCTCGCGCGTTGTCTGCAAAAACCCGCGTGTCACCGCTTCGTAGATCTCAAGATTGACGTGGACGCGGGCCAGGTCGCGCTCCTTTTCACCCGCCACGTTGCACAGCGAGCGCACCATGTCCCCCCAATCCGCCAGCCAGGTGTACGGCATGATGGTATCGAGGTCCACTAGGCTGCGCACCTTGCCAGTCTCGCGGCAAAAGAGGAAATTGTCGATCTTGGTATCGCCGTGGATCGCAGTCCGCCGGATGTGGCCGCTTTCCACTGCCTCAAAAATTTTGTTCGCGCGCCGCTCCTGTGAGAGCGTCCAATCGATGAAAAGCCGCAAGCTCTGGTCGTTCCGCCGCCGCAAGTACTCCTCTGTGCTCAGGTGGACCACGTACAGGCTCTCGGTCGATTCCCGCACATCCTCGTCTTCGGGCAAGAAGGCAGCGGCCTCTGCAGCGGTCCTGTGCCCAGCGAGCACGCTATGAAACTGCTTGAAATAGCCCTTAGTGTCTCGATACCCTGGAAGCGTTGGTGCGAGGCCGGTCGCTTCGATGGGGCTCGAAAGGTCGGCGCTGAGCGCCAGCCCGCGACCCACTTCCTCCGCCAGTGCAAGCCGCTGCTGCGGATCGGGGAGCTCGCTCAGGCTCTTGTAGGTCACAGAGTTTTCAATCTTGCGCATCAACCGCCAGACCGAACTCCCGCTCTCGTCACTGAGGTCCAGCCAGTGGGTTTGCTCATGAGTCGGGACAAGCGTGATCGGCTCCCAAATTGTCCAGTCGGGCGCTTTGCCGCTGGCAAGGTAGCTCCGCTGAGCCTCAATCCAGGCCTGCATCGAGGACATCACGCGCACCGGACGCCGGAAAACCTCTGTATTCAGCCGCTGCAACAGGAAAAGCGCGCCCGAGTCCAGCTCCACCTCATAGGTGTTCAGATTGATGTTGCCACGGTCCTTGAACGACTCGATCGCGCGGATGGCGCTGATTTGGAATTGGGAGCAGATCCACCGCAGCTCAAGGTCAGTAAAATCCTTTGCGGCACCCTTCAGCGTCGAGGGGCGCTTTGCGGGCGCATTCGCCTTGCCCTTCGCAGCGGACGATGGCATGTGCCGCATTGTACCAAAGGAACCCCCAACGCGCGGGTGATCGCCGTCGAACCCAGGAATTTCAGTGGTCTCCCAAAAAGGTGGTCCCAGAACATAGCTTTTTTAAGCCGCTATTAACCATAATCGGAAACGCAATTGTGGCTAGTTTATACGATATTCTTGGCGTAGACCCTAAGGTAAAACCCGGCACCCTGCGAAATGCTTATCGCAAGCTTGCTCGCGAATTCCACCCGGACGTGAACCCCGATCCCAAGGCTCACGAGCGAATGGCACAGATCAACGCTGCCTTCGAGACCCTGAACGATCCCGACCGACGCACTGCTTATGATCAGCAGCTCAAGGGCGGCGTGGTCATGGTTCAGACCCCGGAACGACCGAGCGTGCGCGATCAGGTCAGTGTGAAGCTCTACCGGCGACTGAAGGATCACCGGACCCCGATTTACTGCATCACGTTTGAACCTGGCACGGACCGGATGATCTCCAGTTCGTTCGATAACCAAATACTTTGGTGGAACAGCGATTTTGAAGTGCGAAACCAGGTCCGACTGGAAGGCGGCGTGGTCAACGTCGTCCATTCCCCCGCACCAGGCGCTGCGGTGGCTGCTGGGTGCAGCGAGAGCCTCATCTCGACTTGGCAACTCACCGACGGCGTCGTTCAAACCTGGCGCAACACCCCGCTAGAGTGGATCTGCTGCGTCGATGTGTCGCCCGATGGTTCCAAAGTGGGCCTCGGTTCGCTGCACCACACCGTGCAATCGGTCCGATCGGCGACCGGCGATTTCGTCTTCTCCTCCTGCCGGCACGACGATTCGGTGACCGCCATTGCTTGGTCGCCGGACGGTCAGTACCTGGCCAGCGGATCGGCCGACGCCAGCGTTCGCGTTTGGAACGCAACCAACGGCAAACTCGTGCAGAAGTTTTCGAACGTGCGAAGCACGGTCTCGGCGCTCACCTGGAGCCCAGACAGCAGCATGGTCGCGGCGGCCTCGGTCGATCGCTCCATCCGAGTCTTCAAAATCGACGAGCCGGAATTCATCAAGACCTTCTTCGGTCACGAGAAGCCGATTGAATCCATCGCCTTCCACCCCGAGGGCCAGTTGCTGGCCAGCGTCGGTCGCGATGGACACGTGTGGCTTTGGAACGTTCTGCAGGGCCGCGGCCACGGAAAGATTGAGGCGAGCAACCAGCCTCTGTCCACTGTCGCCTTCAGCCACGACGGCAACTTCCTGGCCGCAGGCGGTCTCGATAAGATCATCCGCGTTTGGGAACTGCGCTTCAAATAAGAGCTAGTTTGGCGAGATGAACTGCTTGAGGTCCTCGACCGAGAGCCGAGCCAATGGGCGCGATTGCGAATCAATGATCTGTTTTTCGATCAGCGGTAGCAATCGCGCCAACCTCTCCGCCGTGTCCGTCAGCTCGATCAGAAGCTGCTTGGTCGCGTTATCGACCTCCAAAAAGTTCGCAACGATGAATGAGAGCGTCAGCGGATCGTCGGGCAACTGCACTTCGATATTGAAATCTGGTCGCGCGATCATCCCCTGAATGAGATATTGGAAGGTCTCGATGGTCCGCGAAGTGAGCGCCGCCACGCGGTTGTGCTCCTCGATGGACGCCTCGACCAGCGGCTCGACGTAGCCCAGCAGGTAGGGGTGGGTCGTCTCATCCAGCCGCCGGATGCGGAATCGGTGCTCCCCACGCGCGCTCAGGTGCAGCCGCCCGTCCGGGTAGTGGTGAATCTTCTCGATTCGTGCAGTGGTTCCAATGAGGTACGGCTCGGAGAGCCCGCCGACCTCGTCCCCCGCGCGGATGAGCGCCACCCCAAACGGGCTGTCGAACTCCTCGCAAAAGCGCGTCAGCGCCTTGTAGCGCTCTTCAAACACGTGAAGTTGAACCCGCGCATAGGGAAAAAGCACCGTATGGAGGGGAAAAAGAGGAAGCTCTTCCAAGTGATCGGCCACTGGCTTCCATTATAGTGCCTTCGCCCAGGCCTTGGCGGGCAGCCCAGTTACCTCCTCCTCCAGGAGCGAGCGCGACGGGTGCGCCTTCCTACATGGGAACAATAAGCATCGCGGCCCCACCCACTTCGTCACTGCCCTCCTTGGAAACTGCACGAACTTGTGTTAAACTGAGATTGGTGACTTGCTGTAGATTGGCATTTAAAGGTCACTGAGTGATTACATTCAGCACTAGCGCCTTCATGAGCAGGTCTCCTGTCGAAGACTCATAGGAGGAATAGTGATGAAAAACACTGCTATTGCCGTTGCGTTTCTTGCGCTTTGCCCTGCCTTTGCTCACGCGACTCTCGTTCCAGAGAATTATACGCGCTATGGCGTTTATGCGCTTACGCCCAGTTCAACGGTCAGAGTCACTGATCTGGTTGATTTTCCTTTAGCTGGTCTGGCCTACCATAACGATCCATTCCAGGCCATTTGTTTGGATGGCTCCTATCAGGCAGTGACCAGCGGTTTAGCTCGGTGCACACCGTCATGGTTCGAACTGAAAGTCGACTGCTTCGCGGCCCGTCGCGCCTCGGGAAGTGCGCAAATCTATTATCGCTTCACAGTGGATCAGCCAACAACCGTGATCGTCAGTTCCAATGCCTACATCGTCCCGGTGGTGTGGTGGGACCAAACGATGGTCTTCCTTTCCCACTCCGGGGGAACGATGGTCAACTTTACATCGACTACCGGTACCCAAACCGCGAACCTTGTCCCTGGTGTGAACTATCGGTTCTATGTTTACAATAATCGTAATAACCTTTACCAAGGAGGCGAAGTCACAAATACCTTCACCGTCAAAGGCACTATGGCAGTAGCGAACACCAGAACGGTACCCTTGTCGCTGAGCGATTACTCGGGTTCCACCCAAGACTTGCGCGCACAGGTGCAGGTATTGCGGGACGGTCTTCTACTGGAAAGCCTTACGAATCTTCCCGTACTCCCGGATGGCACAATTGCCTTCACTCCATCAGTCACCGGACTCGTTGACTTCAAAGTCAAGGTATCGCACTGGCTAGCCCGTTCTGTTCCCGGAGTCATGCTTAATAATGACTACGCCGCACTGCCGGACATCACGTTGGCTAATGGCGATATCAACGACGACAATGAAGTGGGCCCAGCAGACTTCTCAATGCTGGCACTCGCTTTTGGGTCATTTTTGGGCGACCCAAACTTTAACGTTGCTGCAGACCTTAATGGCGACGAGGAAGTTGGGCCAGCCGATTTCGTGATTCTCAGCAAGACCTTTGGCGAGATGGGCGATTAAGCGAAGCTCCAAAGCCGTAAGCAGCGGCCCACGATGCTCGTGGGCCGCTGCACACTTGATTTTCTTGGTGAACAAGCTGCGAATAATGCTGAAGGCGTCAAGCCCCATGCAGCGGTGCAAAGCGGAGATGCAAGACGTTCACCTCGCGAGAAGTCGGTTAAAAAGAACCGCACACAATGTCCAGTACCTCACAGTCCCCCAAGCCCGTCAGGCGATCCACCACATCATCGTGTAGTGGCAAGCCGTGCCTGCTAGCACAAAGACGTGCCACACCTCGTGGTTGCTAAACTTTCCCGGCCACAGGATCGGGCGCTTGCTTGCATAGAACACAATGCCAACCGTGTAAGCCAAGCCGCCCAGCACCATCCAGACCAGCGCCTGGACCGGGGCCGTCTGCAGCACCAGAGGGGCGAGCGGAAGGGCCATCCACCCCATCGACACATACAGCACCAGCCGGAACCAAGTCGGCGGCTTTTTGGTGAGCGTGGTCACCGAGATCCCGACCACCGCCAGCCCCCATTGAAGAGCGAGCACCACCCATTTGATCGGGCTCGGCAGGGCCAATAGGCAAAGCGGGGTATAGCTCGCCGCGATCATCGCAAAGATCGCGGAATGGTCCATCTTCTGGAGCGCAACGACCGGCCGCGCCGTCCAATGGTAGGCCGCGCTGCTGGAATAAAGGAACGCCGTCCCCAGCCCGAAGACAGCAAAGCCGATCACGGCCAATGGCTGTGTGCGGTAGGCAATGCACAGCGCCAAAACACCCAGTAAAACCGCAACCGCCCCCCCAAAGTGGGACCAGGTGTTAAACGGTTCACGAATCTTGACCACGGTGCCCCCTAGTTTACACGGTTAGACCGCAAGCCCCCCTCGCCAACAGCGTTATAGGTAGATTCGTTTTTTGGCAATTCCAGGTAGGTTTTCCTTCTTGAAGTAACGATTGGCGTTGTATAGTTAAACGATGATTCGCGGCTTATGTTGTGTGGTGTTCGGTATGGCGTTGGTGGCTCCGGCATGGGCTTCGTTTGACATGATGCTGGTCTCCAACTACACGTCGCGCCAAATCCATCGGTATGATCCCCAGAACAACGTGTACTTGGGTGCGTTCGACACGGTGGGCCAGCCGACCTCGTTGGTGGTGAACCAAGCCGCTTCGGAAGTCTACGTCCTCACCGAAGGATTCTTAGGTTCGGGAATTGCGCGCTACAACTACAACACCGGCGACTACCTCGGCTTGGTCGCTTTGCCCACCATTTGGGGAACGCCGTTGAACATGAGCCGCGGCAATAGCGGCGAAGTATTGGTCAGCACGGGTTTGGATGTGTACCGGGTGAACCCGTTGACCGGAACCCAGATCGGAACCTCTCTCTTCTACACAGACCGCAAGTTCACATACCCCGCTCGGTCGGGTTACCTGGGCGAGGGAAACTACCTTCTGTATGGCAACAGCGACGGCACGGTTTGGGCGAATGATTACCTGATGGCGATCAGCCCGTCCGGGGGATGGCAGGGCAGTTGGATAGCGCCGGCCGCGCAGAATGCTAACATCCCGCGAGATCTTGTGGTGCGTGGCTCCGAAGCCCTTTCGCTCACCCAGACTCCGGCTACATGGAACCTGAACATCCATCGCCGACAGACCAGTGGTACCTTCTCGGGAACGCTGATCAGTGACTTTGACGGCACGCGTTTCTATCGCACGGTGGAGTTTGGTCACGGTGCCAACGGGTACCTGACCTTTAATAATGTATCCACGGGAGTCTTCGGCGTTCGGAGCTTCGGGACGGTGCTGGGCAACCTCGGCCCCGAGCGTAACATCACCTTTACAAACCGGATTGACGGCACCGCGATGGTATTGGCCCCCGAACCAGCGACGATGGCTGGCCTGGGGCTAGGCTTGGCCGCGCTGTTGAAGCGCCGACCGCGCAAGAACAGGTGAGGGGTGGTCCCGCGGGACCGATAGAACTTGCATGTAGACCGGACTGCATTTTCTGGCAAAGCCGATTGGCATTCCAATTGTTATAGAAGGGCCCAATTGCGCGCCGGTCAAGGGGTTCACTTGGGCCGCATCCCTCAAGTGTGAGAGTAGCACTTCACCGGTCGCGCCCTTGCTCATCGCCAGGGCCTCCGCGAAACCACCAGGAATGGGCACGATACCAGGGCACCCTCCGAACCAAATGTTGCAACGTGCAATGCCCTGACCCAGACGCCCATTGGCGCGCGCGTGCCCGTCGCCGGCCGATTGGTTCAACACAATCGAATCTGGCACTCGCTTTGATTCGCCGACAGCAGCATTTTGAAGGAGGCAAGAGCCCGGGCAGCCAGAGCAGCACTTATAGAAATGACGTGTGTCGTGCGACAAATGAGCAAATAATGCAGCAGCCCCGGCCAAAGTCCCAAGCAACATACTGGCAAATTGGCGTGCCTAACTTATGGACTCTCGCGCCTAACGGTTTGCGCCCAGTCGATACACGAAGAAAGGGAGCTCGTACGAGCTCCCTTTCTGGTGATGCAAACTGCTCAGTTCTTGCGGTTCTTTCGTCGCAACAGAGCGGCCAGGCCAAGGCCGAGCGCCGTCATGGTGGCGGGCTCTGGTACCGGGTTGATCGCGATGTCGTTGCCTTCGAAGGTCGGGAACGTGCCCGTAGCTGTACCGAAGTTACCGAGCGAAGTCGAGGTCATCGTGCCAAAGTCCAGTTCCAAGAGCTCACTGAAGAATCCACCAACGTTGCCAATCGCCGCAACATAGGCCTTGCCATTACCAGACCAATCCAACGTCATTCCTTGCGAGAAGTTGGTATCACGCCCCAAGCTGATGGAGCCGACTGAAGCGAGGCCGTTCAGCTTGTGAACGCGGTCCCCAGCGATGTCCTGGATATACGCGTTACCTGCTGCATCGTGACCAAGACCGAGAGCCAGACCGCCAGAGATACCCGAGACCACCCCGATGGACGTGGTTGCACCCGTAGCCAGGTCAATGTTAACCAGTTCGATCGGCGAAGTAGTGCTCGAACTTTGGACGCCGACCATTTGACCAGTTACCGGATTCCACGAAAGGTCTTGAATATTGGTAGCGGAGCCGCCGATGCGGGTTGCTGCACCGGTTGTTTGGTTGACCGAGTAGAGACCGAGGCCTACCCCGCCGACAGCCCATGCGTAAAGGCCACCACCGACGCCCGCAAAATCGAGACCCGTGAACAGACGGCTGTCAGAGGCCATTGGCCCGATCGTTGACCACCCGGCCGGATTGGCAGCGGTGAACGTGCTGAGTCGGTTGATGTTTTGCGGTCCAATGCCGTTGGCTGCAACGAAAGTTTGGGCGTGTGCTGCCGTGGCAACAAGTGCTGTGAGCACAGGAATGAGTGACTTTAATTTCATAAAACTATCTCCTCTATCAGAACAGTCGATAACAATCGAAACACCTTCTTCTTGCTGGCGGTCGCAGGCACGTGAGGTCTGCATCTCCCCGAAGAGGATGTGTCAAAACACTATAGTGCACTTTTTGCGCCATGAGAGCAGCAAATGTACTAGTTTTCGTGATGATCCAGGCATCTTTTGGGGCTGCTAGCAAGACGTCACTTTCGCACATTTCGTTACTCGCGTGACCGAGGCACGGAGTCTTCCCCCGATGCTCAAATCATGCCCGCCGCCCATGGCGCATGGAGTTCCATATCTCCACTCCACGCTAGCGCCTCATCCGCCCTAGCAACCCCTCGAGTCCTCCTCTCATGCCGTGCAATCCGGAGGAGCGAGGCTAGGGGTGACGATTCGCCTCTTAACTTCCGGCGTCTACTGCCTTCGCCTGTCAGCTACGTCTTGCGCCTGCGGGCGAGCAGGGCCACCATCCCACCCCCGAGCGCGGCCATCGTCTCCAGCTATTGGATGATCAAGGTGTTCATTCGAGCATTCTGGCGAAGACGCTCACCAATTAGCTCGGTCTAGTCGTTTTGCAACACTCGTTCCACGAAGTTGAGCAACGTTGTCCGCATCGCTGGGTAAGTGATATCGGGCCGATCTAGCGCTGCATAAGGTGCGGCCCAATCGGGCAGATTCGCCATGGGCCGGAGTGCCGCGCGGAGTTCCCAATAGGTCAGGTCACCGAGTCCGATGGGGTTATGCGCCAGGTAGCGCCCGGTGAACTCGTCCATTGCTTCAAAACCCAAAATCCAGGCCACGTCGAGGCGGCTGATCGCCAAGTCTGCGGCAGCCGGACCCAGGAGCGCGTTCTCCCAGTCGATGATCCCGATCAAACGCTCATTCCGCCAGATCAGGTTCCCGGGCCAGAAGTCGCCATGCCGCAGGACGCTCGGCGCAGGCGGATACTCGGCCCAGCGAGAAAGGGCACGGAGCACCTCGGGTTCGCCTAACTCGGCGTTCGGAGTTTCGGGCACTTTGTGGGCGGGCTTGTTGTGCGGGATGAACTTGAAGTCACCGCTGGAAAGGTCGGTTTGGTGTATCGCCGCGAGCCCGGCCGCCATCTGGTCCAGGAAGTCGCTCGGGTTGGCCGGGAAAGCGGTTGACTTTCCTTCCAGGTACTCGAGAATCAAGATCCCTTCGCCGAAGGCAAAGGGCTCAGGGGCGGGGAGCCCTGCCCTTCGGACGGCTTGCAGGGTGTGGAACTCTTGCGCGGCAGGATCTGAAAAGAACTCGGCCATGTAGGCCGCAGGGAACCTCGCCACCAGCTTCTGACCATCCGAGAGTCGCACAAAGAGCATCTCCGAGGACATTCCGCCCTGCATCGGCCTGATCTCGGCTACCTCTGCGGCCGGGAACGCCCGGCACACGGATTGACGCACCAGTTC
>JALHPH010000011.1 GCA_022842565.1 Fimbriimonadaceae bacterium | reverse complement strand
AGATGAGCAGGTGCATGGGGGCACCGCTCGCGGGGCGGCTGCTTCGGACCTTGCTCTGACCCAGGATGTACTTGAGCAGGTGGGGGATGGCGGTCTTCTTCCAATCCCAGCTGATGGGTTTGCCCTTCATCCAGTACCGCGAGCGGCCAAAAAGCCCATAGGCCAACAGCGCGGTGCTGGCGAACGCCAAGAAGTAGAACGCGATCTTGGCCGGAGAGCCCTGATGCAAAAACTCCTCGCGGGTGGCTTCGGCTAGCAACGTCGTCGGTGCAAATTCCACCGCCTCATTGTACGGCAAGTCCCATTCGGCGTGAAGGGTGGGCGCATCGGCGTACAATGATGGGCGTGAGCACGCGCGCTCTTGAGGTGCTGGAATTCCAGGCCGTATGCGAAAAGTTGGCTGGGCATACCCAGTCAGCCATCGCGACCGCGTGGGCGCGCGAGCTTCAACCCGATTTCCAAGAAGCCTCAATGCGGGCAGCGCTAGTGAAGACCCAAGAGGCGGCGGATTACCTAAACCGAGACCTGCTCCCCAGCGCTGTGGGGCTGCGCGATGTTCGGCAAGCCGTGCAGCGTAGTGCCAAAGGAGGCGTCGCTGATGGCGAGAGCCTCTTTCAGGTCGGCGAAGCGCTCGTCACCATGCGTGAGCTTCGGACTGCGCTGGGTAGCCTGGCGACTGGGCCCAATCTGAGAGCGCTTGCCGACCAGCTGCCGCTGCTCGAGGGGCTCGGCGACCGATTGCTGGCCAGTTTGGAGCCGGATGGCTTGGTGCGAGATGGAGCGAGCCAGGCGCTGACCCAGCTTCGCCAAAAAATCAGGAAGACCACACAGCGGCTTTCGGATCGGATTCAGAGCTACACAAACGGGAGCAAGCGCGAGTATCTGAGCGACCCCATCGTCACCCAGCGCTCGGGGCGCTATGTGGTCCCGGTGAAGTCGGAGCATCGGGGCAAGATCCCCGGGCTGGTGCACGACACCAGTGCCAGCGGTCAGACCGTTTTTGTGGAGCCGATGGACGTGGTGGAACTGGGCAACGCCGTGCGCGAAGCCGAGGCGGCCGAGCGCGCCGAAGTCCAGCGAATCCTCGCCGAGCTGAGCTCCCGAGTCGGGGACGTAGCCCCGCAAATCCTCACCGGGCTTGAAGTCGGCGCGACCATCGACCTCATTTTTGCGCGGGCGCGGTATGGCTTGGCTGAGGATGGCTCCGTACCCGAAGCTGCACCTCCCGGCTCGGTACGCATCGAGATGGGTCGGCACCCGCTCTTGGATCGCAAAATCGCCGTGCCGCTCAGCTTTGCGCTGGAGGGCGACACCACGGGAGTGTTGATCACCGGCCCCAACACGGGAGGCAAGACAGTCGCCATGAAAACGGTCGGACTATTCTTGCTGATGGCGCATTGCGGCATGATGGTCCCCGCGCGATCCGCACATGTCGGCTCCTTCGACACGGTTTGGGCGGATATCGGCGACGAGCAGAGCCTCCAGCAGAGCCTTTCGACCTTCAGCGGGCATATCCGCAACATCGGTGAGGCACTGCGCAATCTGCGGCCCAACGCGCTGGTGATTCTGGACGAAGTCGGCGCCGGCACCGATCCAGGCGAGGGCGCTGCGCTTGCTAAGGCGGTTTTGCTGACCATTCAGCAATCGGGGGCCAAGGTCCTGGCAAGCACGCACTACGGAGAGCTCAAGCTCTTTGCGGCGAACACTCCCGGGTTCATTAATGCCTCGATGGAGTTCGACCTTCAGTCGCTGCGACCGACTTATCGGTTGCTCATGGGCACTCCGGGCGCATCGCATGCGTTCCGTGTCGCCGAGCGGGTCGGGCTCCCCAAGCAGGTAGTGGAACTCGCGCGCGAGCACACCGGCGCGGACGAGCAGGACGTGGCGCGCATGGTCGATCAACTGGAACAGGCTCAGCGACGCGCCCACAAAGCCCAAAGCGAAGCCGACCGCCTGGCGCATCAGCTGCGGAAGCTCGAAGGCGAAGTCGAATCCAAGCTGGCCGAAGCCAAAGAAGCTAAGCGAAAGGCCCGCCAGGAAGCCGCAGAAGAGGTGGAACAGACGCTGCGCACTATCCGACTACAGGCCGCCGATCTTTTCGAATCGCTCAAGCTCAAGGGCAAAACCGTTGCAACCGAACGGGAGCGTCAGTTGCTGAAGAGCCTCACCGAACAGGGTGCCGAGCTTTCTGACCGCCTAAAACCCGTACGCACCGAGCCACTCGATGTGATCACGAAGGGCTCGAGCGTCAAGGTGGTCGGAACGAGCCAAGTGGGCACCGTGATCGATGAACCAAGCGGCGACAAAGCGCGCGTCCAAATCGGGGCGATCAAGATGACCGTCGCGCTGCAGCAGCTTCAGCTCGTGGCGGGCACGCAAAAGGTCGTCCCGCAACGTGCTGCACGCACCAATGTCCAGCTCGAAAAGATGGACACGACCCGGATGGAGCTGAACATCATTGGCATGCGCGCAGAGATCGCCGAGCCAAAGATCAATCGTTTCTTGGACGATGCAAGTCTGGCGGGCTATCCGTCAGTGCGGATCGTGCATGGAAAAGGCAACGGAATCCTGCGCGCGCTCACTCGCCAACTGGCGGGCGCCCACCCAGGAGTTGATAGCTTCAAAGACGCCGAGCCGCAGGAAGGAGGTCATGGGGCAACCATCGTTACCCTGGGATGAAATGACGGCTCTGGCCGTGGCCGCCAAGGCCACGGCCTATGCTCCGTACAGTCACTACGCTGTGGGGGCCTGCGTGCTCGATGACCTCGGGCAGTTCCACATCGGGTGCAACCTGGAGTGCGCCTCATTCGGCCTCACTATTTGCGCGGAGCGTAATGCCCTCGCGACGATGCGGGTGGCGGGAGGGCGGTGGGCGCGCGCGGTGTTGGTGGTCACTCAGGATAGCGGCACGCCCTGTGGTGCCTGCCGGCAGGTGTTAGCCGAATTCGCAGAACCGGGAACGGAGCTTTGGGTCGGGTGCGCAAAGGCGGGCGGAGAGCGTACCGTGTATCCTCTAAGCGAACTCTTACCGAGTGGCTTCCGTCTTTCACCGTGAACCCCATGCAAAACCCGAATCGATCGAACCTGCCTGCGTTGCTGGCCTTCGTCGCGTTCATAGCGCTCTTTCTCACCCTAGGGTGCGGCGGAGGGGGTGGCGGCACCACAACGACGGGGGGCACGACGGGCACCGTTTTACAAGGGCGTTTGCTGAACTCGGACACCTTTGCCGGTGTGCCCTCGGTGCGCATCCGGTTCTATAACACCGTCGGCACTCAGCTCAGCAGCGTGGTCACGGACGCCAATGGGCGCTACTCGCTCGCGGTCGGAACCATCCCGTCGAGACTGCACATCCTGAGCGGCGATTTCCCTAACCAGTTTTATGTGCAGTATCTGTACCGTACGTTTTGGTATCTCCCGCGCACCGCAACCTGCCGGGCCGAATTACCGACGATCAATGCGAATGTGGTGAACAATTTGGGGGATATTCTCATTACGCCCAGCTATGAGCCGCCCCCTCCCCCGCCTTCTGGCTGCAACTAGGTTAGAATAGGTTCATGGCCGAGGTCATCGAACAGGGCGGCGATGGCGAATCGATTCAGCCGTATGCTGAGATCGACGCTTTGGTGCGCCGCATGGCCAACCAAGGCACCCGATTCGATGAAGAAAGCATCCTTGCGCTGAGCGAGGTCACCGGCACTCCGCCCGAGCTGATTCGCGCCAGTGTGGCGGAGCAGCAATCAACCAATCAGAAGGGCTTCGGCGGCGTGCTTCGCAAGGGTCTCACCACCATCGATCCTAACCTGCGGCGATTGGTTGGGTCGCTTTGGATTGCTCTGGTGATCGGTCTCAGCCACGCCATTGCCAGCACCATCGGGGACCGGTCCTCTTTCTTTGGGCTCGTGATGGTCCTGGGGTTTATGGGCTCGGTGTACAACGCGCTTTCTGCACCCGATGCCAAGAAAGCCGCCGTCAACGCGGGACTCACTGTCATCGGCTACTTCTTCTTTTACACGCTCGTGCTGGCAGTGCTTCAGTTCGTGTTCCGCGAAGTTCGCGGGCCGTCGCCCATGGCGATGGCCGCCACCGCGCTCATCGTCAGCGCCGTCACTTTCGCGATCCACGGCCCTGTGCGCCAGGTGTTGATGAAGCTTGGGGTTCGGCGCAAGCGCGAAGAACGACTGGAACTTTTGCAGCAATTGGTGACCATTCAAGACCGGCTGCGCTCCACAAAAGAGCGGATGGCCGTGCTGAGTGTGGACGTGGTTGGTTCGACCAAGATCAAGGCGGGTATCGATGCCTTGGCGGTCGAGTTTACGTTCAACGAGTACCATCGCTACATCGGCTCAGTTGCGCAAAAGCGCGGGGGAGTGATCCACTCAACTGCAGGAGACGGCGTGACCTGTATGTTCAGCGACCCAAACGAAGCTTTCCACGCAGCGCGGATGATGCAGAGCGGACTTTTTGAGTTCAATACGCTCCGAAACCGAATTGGCCGGCCGCTGGAAGTGCGGATCGGACTCGATTTTGGTGAAGTGATGTCGCAGGGCGATCACTCTGCGCAGGTGGAATTCTCCGAAGTCATCGACACGGCAGCCCATCTTCAGAAGGCCTGCGAGACCGGTTGCGTGATCGTTTCGGGCCGGATGGCGGAAGCGCTTGGGCAGGACATAGTCCTGCTGACACCCGCAGCAGAGTGCCCCGGTGCCTACACTTGGCGCCCACGTTCCAGGATCGAACAATTGGTTCAACCCAAGGGCACATTAGAGGCTCGGCCGACCCAACCACCAGTCAGTCCTTAACATAGTGTTAATACTTTCGAGCAATCTTTTGCATGCAGATCACTTCTGAAGGACAAAACATGAAGGCATTTCAATTGGCTTGTTTGAGCGTGGTTGCGCTCGGATCATTGGGTTTGATCGGATGCGGTGGACCTGCCGCCGATTCAACCACGAGCACTTCCGCAACGGGCGGCTCTACGACTGCCCCCAAAGGTGATCCCAATCTGAAGGGCACCATCAGCGTGGACGGCTCGAGCACCGTTTTCAAGGCATCTGAAGCGGTCGCCGCAGACTTTATGCTCGCCTTTCCTGGCGTGAATGTGGAAGTCAGCTTCTCCGGTACGGGTGGCGGCTTTAAGAAGTTCGGCGCGGGCGAAACCGACATTTCGAACGCTTCGCGACCCATCAAGCAAGATGAGATCGATGCCGCGAAGGCCAACAATATAGACTTCTTCGAAGTGCCCATCGGCTATGACGGTCTGACCGTTGTTGTGCACCCTGAGAACACCTGGGCTACTCAGCTGACCGTTGTCGAGCTGAAGAAGATCTGGGAGCCTACCAGCACCGTGAAGTCTTGGAAGGATGTTCGTCCCGGCTTCCCCGATGTACCGATCAAGCTTTACGGACCGGGTACTTCTTCGGGCACATTTGACTACTTCACCAAGGTCATTGTCGGCAAAGAAAAATCGATGCGCACCGATTTCCAAGCTAGCGAAGATGATAACGTCATCCTTACCGGCGTCGCAGGCGACAAAGGCGCTATCGGCTACTTCGGTTTGGCTTACTACGAAGAGAACAAGGACAAGCTGACTGCAGTCGCCATCGACAACGGTAACGGCCCTGTCGCTCCGAGCAAGGAGACGGTCACCGACCTGAGCTACCAGCCGCTGAGCCGCCCCGAATTCATGTACGTGAAGGCCGAGGCCTACGCCCGTCCAGAAGTGAAGGCATTCGTCGAGTTCTTCTTGGGTACCGAGGGGCAAGCGATTGTCTCTGAGGTCGGCTATGTACCATTTGAGACCGCGACCTACGACCGGATCCGAAAGATGTTCGAGAGCGGCAAGACTGGTTCGATCTTCCAAGATTCCACTGGTAAGCCTGTGGAAGCCGTGCTCGAAGCCGCTGGGTTCTAACCGCCATCGCGATCAAGGCTGCGCCGCACCAGCGGCTATATGAGAAGGTGAAGGGGCTCCGCTTTTATGGCGAGGGCTCCCTCACCCTCATTTGTTTGTTTGCAGCCATCGTTTCAGTCGCCACGACCCTGGGCATCATCGCCTCGCTTTTGTTTGAAACTCTGGGGTTCTTTCAGAAGGTCCCGATTCAGGAATTCCTGACCGCCGATAAGTGGACCCCGAACTTCGATAACCCTCAATACGGCATTCGCCCGCTGCTGACCGGCACGTTCATGATCGTGATCGGATCGGCTGTGGTGGCGCTGCCGTTGGGGCTGCTGATCGCGATCTACCTGAGCGAATACGCTCATCCGCAGGTCCGGCGGATTGTCAAGCCTCTTCTGGAGCTTCTAGCGGGCATCCCGTCGGTCGTATTCGGTTTTTTCGGTTTGATCGTTGTGACGCCGTTCCTGAAAAGGATCGGTCTGCCGGTCGAGACATTCAACGCCCTTTCGGGCAGCATTATCGTAGGGATCATGATCCTGCCGCTGGTGGCCTCTCTTTCTGAGGACGCCATTGCGAGTGTGCCGCGCGGCACCCGAGAGGCCGCCTACGGGCTGGGTGCCTCCCGGGCGGAGGTTTCGATTACGGTGGTTCTGCGATCTGCGATTTCAGGCATCATTGCCTCGTTCATTCTTGCGATCTCGCGTGCGGTGGGCGAAACCCTGGCTGTGACCCTCGCGGCCGGTGCCAACCCAACCGTTGCTATCGACTTCACTCAGGCGATTCAGACCATGACCGCCTACATCGTCGAAGTGAGCAAGGGCGATGCGCCGAGAAGTGGTGTGGCCTACCAAGCCTTGTTCTCGGTCGGACTTACACTGTTCGTCATCACGCTGGCACTCAACATACTGGCCCAGCGCTTTGTAAAGCGGTTCCAGAAGTACTCATGACGCCTTCGCCATTCAGCTCCGTCTCGGCTGGGCGGAAGTTCAAAGACAAGTTCGTCCATGCGTTGTGCCTGACCGCAGTGTTGGTTGGCATCGCGTTCTTGGTGGTGGTCATCGTCGGCGGCATCCGGGACGGGCTGCCACGCCTGAGCCTGGACTTCCTGCGGAACCCGCCCAACCCACGGCGTCCCGAGCAAGCAGGCGTCTTTGTGGCCATGATGGGCTCGCTGTGGGTCGTCGGGCTCACACTGCTGATTGCGGTGCCTGTAGGCGTCGCAGCAGCCATCTATCTGGAAGAAATCGCACGTCCTTCGCGAACGCGCGACTTTGTCCAGGCCAATATCGCAAACCTAGCCGGGGTGCCATCGATCGTGTATGGCCTTTTGGGGTTAGCCGTTTTCGTTCGCGCGATGCAGGTGGGTACCAATCTCCTTGCGGCGGGACTGACGATGGCTGTGCTGGTCTTGCCCACCGTGATCCTTGTGACTCAGGAGGCCTTGCGCATGGTGCCGCGATCCATCCGGGAGGCCTCGCTAGCACTCGGCGGGACGCCTTGGCAGACGCTCATCCGGCAAACCCTGCCTACATCAATCGGCACGATCCTTACGGGAATCATATTTGCCGCTGCCCGGGCCATTGGTGAGACCGCACCCCTCATTGTAGTCGGGGCAGTTGGTTTCATAGTCAAAAGTCCTAGTAACCTAACTGATTCTTATACAGTATTGCCGCTTCAAATTTACAGTTGGAGTTCAGACCCGAAAAAGAGTTTCCAGATCAATGCGTCGGCGGCGATCTTCGTCTTGATCGTTGTATTGACCGCAATGAACCTCACTGCGATCGTTTTGCGGAATAAGCTTCAGAGGCGCTGAGCGCCGCACCATGCTATCTAGATGGCGAGTAGCCATGTCTCAAGTTGCATCTCTAAAAATTTTATAAAAATATCAGGATAAATCTAAAACTTTCGTGTTACTCATGGCTTAAATAGTTAGGTAAGGTTCAAAAGCCTAGCACCAATCCTGGGGCGATTACCCTAGGTTGTTTGGAAAAGAAAGAAGAGATGAGCATGATTGGGACGCACTTTGTGGCTGCCAGTAAGGCGCAGCTGCCGTGGAAGCTTGGTGTGGCGATTGCCATTATGAGCGCCGCGGCTCTTTCCTCCGCCAGAGTCAACTCTGTGACTCCGCGCATCGACTATTTGGGCGATGCCGCCCGAATGGCTTTGCCAACCAACGACGGGATGGGGGCTCTTCTTCAAACCCAGATCAATGCGGCCGCCGCTGCCGGTGGTGGCGTCATCGATGTTCCTGCTGGAACGCACCTCATCGACCGCACCCTCTTTATTCCACGCGGCGCCCGAAACATCACGATTCAAGGTCAACCCACTACCGTTCTGCGGCGCTCATTCGATTCCTCTACCCCTCTCATCATGGTCGGCGGATCGACTCCCTACGGATTTAGGAACGACTCTTTTGCACCGCTTCCGCAGACATCGATTCTGCCGGTGGCGCAGGGAGATACCACGATCACCTCCACCGGTGGGAATGCGTTCGAACTCGGTTACTACGCGATCATCGGAACGGATGCGGATGAAAGCAGCGTCGAGCACTCGACGCAAGACCTGCGCCACTGGAGCAACCGCGAGCTTGTGCTGGTGACCTCGGTGAACGGAAACGTTGCGACCCTCAGCGAGCCCATCGGACGGACGGTGAACGTTGTCGAAGCTCGCCGGATGAAGGTCTTCAACTACGACCGATTTGACGACTTAACGACGGTCAACATTCGGCTCAGTAATCTGGTGCTGGATGGCCGCAATCCGAACTCGAACATCCGCAACCGCGAGACGGTGTACGTCTCCGCGAGCCACAACTTCCAGGTTCAAAATGTACAGATTCGCGGCTTCGAGGGGAGCGGGATGACGCTTCAGTTGGTGCGAGGCGCGACCATCGATGGCCTTTCCACCGACGACGGCGCGACCACGTCACTTGGCTACGGAGTCGACTTCTTTGGTTGCCGATTCGTCACCGTGCGAAATAGCACCTTCAAGGATCACCGAAGCGGCGTGGTCTTTGCTGGCGGCACGATGGACGGATTGGTCGAGGATTCAGTGCACCTGACCCCTGTCGTGGGCGGTTTTGATGCCGGTCACGGCCAGGGAGAAACGCGAATCACCTATCGGCGATGCGTGGGAGACGTTTTTGTGGTCGGTAACCCCTCGTGGCCCCGACTGGTGGAAAACGTAAGGTTTGAGCAATGCACTGCGCTTCGATCCTATGAGATCTTTGCCAACACCAAAAACGTGATCATCGAAGGCAAACACCCACGACACCCGATCTCGTTCCAACGACTGCATCTCTACGCCGAGAACTACACAAATGGCTGGCCCAGCGGTTATCAGAACCCGCAATCGGTGATCCTGCGCAACGGTCGTAGCGAGCGCAACGACGGCAACGGCACCAACATCTTCTTGATGTCGATGTCAAACGCTCCCTGGGGTGTGAAGTACTTGGAAGCCACCAACTGGGAGTTTGTGAGCAACCGAGTGCAAGAAGGCGTCGCTGTGAACCTTTTCCGCATCGATTCGCCCAGCACCGCACGCTTCGTGAACTGTACGTTCATTAACCGAAACTGGTGGTCCGCCCCGATGATCGTCGGTGCCGGCCGATGGGATGTGACAGTACAACGCTCGAAGTTTGACAGCGCTTGGAACCGTGCCATCACCGTTCTCAGTGGCAGCTCCGGACGCTTGCAGGTGGACACGAGCGAGTTCAAGCGCCAACCCCTGACTCCGAGTTTTATCGATAACCAATCAGCGATCACGCCTGCCGTTCGCTAAGCTCGAGCGCCGACCGCCGAGCCAGACATCCCGTAGAACCGGTGATGTTTGGCTCGGCGCTTTGTTGGATCCGACGCGATTTACGCCTCGTTGATCACCGCGCTCTGGCCGAAGCGACTCAAGCCGCTGAGCGGGTGGCAGTGGTCTTTGTTTTTGACAAAGTGATTCTGGACGCACTGCAAGATCGCGACGACCGCCGCATCAGCTTTCTTTTCGATTCGCTGAGTGAACTGGACGCCGAACTGAGGCGACTGGGCTCGGCGCTGATTGTGCAGCACGGTGACCCTGTGGAGGAAATCCTGCGCCTCGCCGAGGAGCTGAAGGTGGAAGCGGTCTTCTGGAATGCAGACGCTGAGCCCTATGCATTGAAGCGCGACGCTGAGGTCCATCGACGCCTGGTGCAAGCGGGCGTAGCGGCAAAGCACTATAAGGACCATGTGATCTTTACGGCGCGCGAGGTTCGCAACCAATCGGGCGGGCCGTTTCGGGTGTTTACGCCCTATTCAAAAGCTTGGCGCGCCCGACTCACGGAACCCGATGTTCAGGATTTCAGCCCGAATCCTGAACGATTCTGGCGGGACCTGCCGGTCACGGTCCAGATGCCCACGCTAAACGACCTAGGCTTTGAGCGGAGCGATCCTTGGTTAGAGCCTGGCCCTCGCGCGGCTCAGGAGCGCCTCAACCGCTTCCAGGATCACATCGACGGGTATGGCCAAAACCGTGACCGCGTAGACCTGGGCAGGACCAGCGGATTGAGTGTGCATCTTCGGCATGGGACAATCAGCATCCGCGCTTGTGTCCGCGCAGCACAGGCGCATGCCACCACGGGCGCCGAAAAGTGGTTGAGCGAGCTCATTTGGCGTGACTTTTATCATATGATCCTGGAGGAATTTCCACAGGTGGTGGAGCGGCCCTTCCGTTCGGAATATCAGCAGCTGAAATGGCCGGGGAAACCGGCCCACTTTGAAGCCTGGTGCATTGGGCAGACCGGCTACCCCATCGTTGATGCGGGGATGAGGTGTCTGCGGGCCACGGGTTGGATGCATAACCGGCTCCGCATGATCACCGCGATGTTCCTGACTAAAGACCTGTTGATTGACTATCGCCTAGGCGAGGCGCATTTTGCTCGCTGGCTGCTCGATTTCGACCTCGCTTCCAACAACGGCGGCTGGCAGTGGTCCAGCTCGATGGGGGCCGACGCGCAGCCCTATTTCCGCATTTTCAATCCGGTTTTGCAAAGCGCAAAGACCGATCCGGATGGTGAGTTTATCCGGCAATGGTGCCCCGAACTCGCTGGTTTTGCGGGTGACCAGATCCACTGGCCCCACGGCGCGAGCCTCATGGAGCAGCAGATAGCGGGGTGCGTGCTGGGTGCGGATTACCCTCATCCGATCGTGGATCACGCCGTTCAGCGTCAGCTGGCGTTAGCCCTTCTGGAGCGAACGGACCGGAACGGGTAGAGTCTCCCCGTGAAACTTCGCGGAACCCTTTGGTACCGCTTCTGCCGGGCCTTTGTGCGCTGGATCGTGTATCCCGCGCTCGGGGGCTTGCGAGTGGTGGGCGCGCAGCGCATTCCCAAAGATGGGCCGCTCATCTTTGCCCCGATCCACTTCTCCGTTCTTGATCCTCCTTTGGTGGCGGCTGGTTCCGACCGGGCCATCAGCTTTATGGCCAAGATCGAGCTGTTTTCGCCGACTTGGCAGGGCGCGTTGATCCGTAGTTTGGGTGCGTTCCCGGTTGAGCGGGGAAGCAGTGATTCGGAGGCGATCCGGCTGGCGTTGCGCTTGCTAGAGGAAGGCCGGGCTCTGCTGCTCTTCCCCGAGGGCACGCGCGGCGATGGCGAGACGCTCGGCCCGATTGGCGCTGGTGTGACGATGCTGGCGCGCCGGACGGGCGCGGTCGTGGTTCCGGTCGGGATCAGCGGAACGCAGCGCGTGCTACCGAAAGGCGCAAAATCCCTGCGCCGAGCACGCATGACGCTCGTTTTTGGCGAGCCGTTTTCTTATCAAGACCTGGTGGACCGGGTCGGTGAAAAGGAGGCGAAAGCTGCGTTCGCGCTGGAGATTCAGGAGAGGCTGCTGGCTTTGACCGCGCAAGCCGGACTGACGCTTAAAAAGCCACCGAGTAGCCGAGGCCTGCCAAAGTCTGATCGCCCCGCACCATCCACACCGCCCGTAGATTGCGCAGCGGAATGAGCTCGAATCCGGCCGTGATGGCGCGGGAATCGTGTTCTACCAGCAACCGCAGCTCGTTCGAGAACGGGATGCGCGTGTTCACGAAGATTCCTCTAAAGCGACCGGTGCCTGCCCCAATGCTGAGCTCAAGCGGCGTTTCGTCGTTCCAGGGATCAAACTGATTGTAACGCCACGTGACTACGCCGTAGGCTGAGATTCCGAACTCGGTCTGGTCGGCGGCGTCCATCACGCCAAAGCTGATTCCGGGCGCATAGTCTGGAAAAGGGACAATGTAGTTGTAGCTGAAGTCGAACGTGGACCTACTCCGACCGCCGCGAATGCGTTGCTCGGCAATTTCTACATCGAAGCTGTCCCCAACGCCGGTTCCGATCCAAGCATAGCGGGATGCGGACTTGAACCCCTCAAAAAAGACTTCGGATCGAATGCGGTCGGATCGGAGTTTTCCACCAATGGGTGTGAATAACAGTCTTTCGGCGGAGGCAGACGCAGCCAGCACGAGGCCACCAAGCAGCAGGGCAAGACGCACTCGGTTACCTTACCTGAAGCTATCATCAAGACAAGATGAACGAATCCACTGCGCCACGTCCCGCGTCGCGTTTGGCGTTCATCGAGGGGATGCGGGGCCTGGCCGCGTTCTACGTAGTGCTTCAACACTGCGTGACTATGTTGGACCCTGCGCAGGCCATGCTCAAGCCGGGAGCGCACCCCGCTTGGCTCCGTGAAGTTTTTCTGCTTCTGCTCAATGGGCACTTTGCGGTCTCGGCGTTTATCGTGCTGTCGGGTTACTGCCTTCAGTTGGCGCTTTACCAGAAAGGGGATGGTCAGTTGCGCGATGTGCGCTCGTTCCTGTACCGCCGCTTCTGGCGCATTCTGCCGCCCTACTACGCCTGCCTCGCCATCTCGTTGGTGGTTTGCCATTTCGTGACTTCGCGTCAGACCGGCATGCCATGGGAGCAGTATTTGCCCGTGACCTGGGAGAACACCATGGCGCACGTGCTGATGATCCACAACCTTTCGCGGGACTGGATGTACAAGATCAATGGCGTCTTGTGGTCCATTTCTATCGAATTCCAGCTGTATTTGGTCTTTCCGGCGTTGGCGGGCGCGCTCTGGCGCTGGGGTGCACGGGTGGTCGTGCCGGTGCTTGGAGTTTTGGTTGCGGTGCTCCTGGTGACGCTCCCAGCCTCCGAGAAGCTGTATCCCTGGTACGCCGCGCTGTTTGGGCTGGGCATGGCCGGAGCACGGTTAGCGCTTCACCCGAAAAAATCGCCGCCGCAGGGCTGGCTGCTGGCTGGGGCTGTTGTGTTCTTGGTGGCGGCCCTGTGGAGCACCACGGTGACGAAGGAGCTCGTGCTGCGCGATGCGCTGATGGGGGTCGCGGTGACGCTTACGCTCGCCCTGGGGACCCAGAACCCAGACCATTGGTGGGTGCGGCCTTTCGCTTGGAGGCCGATGGTTTTTGTAGGGGCTTTCAGCTACAGCCTGTACCTGATGCACCACCCGATCTTGCAGATCCTGTACGTTTCACGACCCGCATGGGCGGGCACGCCACTGCGCACGTTCGGATACCTGCTGGTGGTGGCGGTGCCCGTGATCCTGGTACTCAGCTGGATGTTCTATCGCGTTTTCGAAAAGCCGTTTATTGGGCGTCGTCCTCGGCGTGCGAACCACTCGTAACCACTGCAAAAGCCAGCGCCAGTTCGCGCTCGTGCGAGATGCTGAGTTCAATGTGTACCGGGCCAAGCGGGTGCGAGACCAGCAAGCGTGCCGTGGGGCGGCTCTTTCCAACCACCTCAATTTCGTGCCAGTTCAGGTGCCCGATCGCTTTATAGATGGCTTCTTTGGCCGCCCAGCGACCGGCGAGGTAAGACGGCGTGTTGGCTCGCTCGCGCTCGGCGCGGGTCAGAATTTTTTCGGCGAATTGGGGGTGTCGCTTCAGAACGCCCTCGATCCGCTCGATGCTGACCAAATCGGTTCCTATGCCGAGAATTCTCACGCCCTCATTGTAGCCAGCCCGAGCCATACAGTAAGAGAGGGCCCGCTCAGTTGTGAGCGGGCCCTCAGATCAAAGGTTGGAATCAGCGGCGGTCGGCTGCTTTTTCTTCCTTTGTTTTCTCCATCACGTTATCCACTCCGGGGACTTCGAGGCCCTGCTCGGTCAGGAGTGGGTCGGCGCTGATGGTCAGCGGCTGCGATTGCTTTAGGCTGCCAACGCGAAGCTCCACGCGGTACATGCCCGGTCGAACCTGGCCGCCCGTGATGGGCCAGCGAACCGAATTCAGACCCGCTTCGCCCGGTGCATTGCCGAATCGGCGCACCGACCGTCCCATCGCGTCAAAGATCTCAACCTCGACGCCCTCGGACTTGGACTTCAGGTGGTACCAAACGGTCGCGCCCATCGCCGGGTTCTGACCGACGAACTTCTCGTGCCCGTCACCGAAGCCCAATCGGGGATCGCGACGCCACACGGTGGTGGGTTGCGGCGCGTAAAGGAAGGTCTCGCTGCGCAGGTTTCGGCCGGTGAACTGCCGAATGGCGCTCACGTCCAGAATCCAGACGCTTCGACCGTGAGTACCTGCAACGATCTCTCCTGCCGTCGGGTGAACGGCAATTTCGTGCACGGGCACCGTGGGGAGGTTATTGTTGATGCGCTGCCAGCTGATTCCACGGTCCAGCGAGACGAAGAGACCAAACTCGGTGCCGCAGTAAAGCAGGTTCGGGTTCTCCGTGTCCTCGCGCAGGGTGCGTGTGGTGCCGAATTGGGGCAACCCGCCCGAGATCGACTTCCAGGTCTGCCCGAAATCTTCGGTGACGAAGAGGTAGGGCTTGTCGTCATCGCTGCGCTGAGCAGTGAAGCAGACATAGGCGCGGCCTTCGACGAAGCGCGAGGCTTCGATGGTTCCGACCCATCGGTAGCCCTTCAGTCCGACCTTGTCGATCAAGTTGGTCCAGTTTGCACCGTTGTCTTTTGTCAGCCATAGGTATCCGTCATCAGTGCCCGCCCAAATCACATTGGGGTTGCGCGGGGATTCGCTGAGCGCCGAGGCAGTGCCGTGACCGGTTCGCACGATCTCGGGTGAGAT
>JALHPH010000010.1:8204-15022 GCA_022842565.1 Fimbriimonadaceae bacterium | reverse complement strand
GACCAGGCGATCGGAATGCTTCGGCCGCGTGAAGTTGCCGACATCGTACTTTTCGTTAAAGACAGTACGGGCCACTTGCCCATTCGGCTTGATCTCAACGATGGATCTGTGAGCGAACTTCCCTGCCAAAACATCGGTGCCCAGTAGCAGCCCCTCGCCATCGCGTCGCCACACCATCGGACGCCAGTTATTGATGTAGTTCGAGGGCGCGGTTTCAGCATAGACATTGCGGCCCTCGGGGTTGTTACCAAAAACGTGAGTGAGTGTGAAGGTCTTATGATCTTCGGTCTTCCACCCCGCGAAGAGTTGCGAGTTGTCCGGCGACCAAACCACGTCCATCAGCCAGTGGAAACGCGGGATTCCGGTGATGTATTGGACCATGCCCCCATCAATGCCGACAAGCCCGAGTTGAGCGTCGATCGCGCGGTTTCCGTTCCACATCCGGCTGATACCCCGTACCTCGCTGCGCTCCTTGGTGAAGTCCATCATGATGTGCGAGCCGAACTTGGACGAGTCGCTCCAGCCCACCGCAATGCGCTTTCCGTCAGGCGAAACGGAGTAGAAACCGAGGGACGTTCCGGGCCTGGAAATGAAGGTGAGCTGCTTCATCTCGCGGGTCTTGCGATCGAATCGAACTAAGTTGCCGTCAGCGATCATCAGCAGGTACTTCTCATCAGGCGTATACGAAACCGAATAGGGATAGAATGCGCCATCGAATAGCGGCTTGGCGTTCTTGCCGTCGCGATCCATGATCCACGTGCGACCGCGGTATCCGAAAATGAATTCCTGACTGTCCGGCGACCATTCGACCGGCGAAGTAAAGCCGCCGTCGTAGGTGAGTTCTTCCTTCTTCTGCTCTTCAGTGCGAGCGTCGTCTTGGTTCGGTAAGCGCTCTAGGGTGTCGGCGGCCATGATTTGGCGTCGCGCGCCGCTCGGGTACTCCATCATCCACAGATCGCGTTTGAAAGCACCGGTCTGGTTCCAGCCGAAGACGATCCGAGTGCCATCGGGCGAAAGCGTGGGGCTGGCGGGCGAGCGCCCGTTCAGGATGGGGTAGGAGTGAAGGCGCTCAATACTCGGCCCATAGCGCGGAGTCGGTAGCTGATTCTGCGCGGAGACCACGCTCGCGAGCCCGGCGAGGGCGGCAACGATGAGACCAAGATGAAGTCGCACTCCTCATCTTGGCCCAAAACTGAAGGCTCTAGCTGAGCGAATCGAGGGTCGTTCGAATCTGCTCGAAGTTCGGCAGTTCCAGCGGTGTCGGGGTCTCTTCGCTATAGCGGACCACGCCTTCCTTATCAATCACAAAAGCCGCCCGCTTAGAAGCTGGCCCCATGCCAGCGAGATCGGGCAGAACGACGTCGTAGGCCTCGGCGACGGTCTTGCTGTAGTCGCTGAGCAGCGGCACCTTGATGTCATTCTGCTTGGCCCATGCGTCTTGCGCAAAAGCGGTATCGCCCGAAAGCCCAAGCACAACGGCGTCACCCATGCCGCCCGAAAGACCCTGGCTCACGTCGCACATTTCTTGAGTGCAAACCCCAGTGAAAGCGGCTGGGAAGAACAGCAGCACGACGTTCTTGCCGCGATAATCGGCCAGCGAAACGTCTACCAGGCCATCAGCCGACATCGATTTGAGAGAAAATTGAGGGGCTTGGACCCCGGTTTGAATCGCCATAGTTTCATTATGAACCAAGTACAATCAATGGGAGATGAAAGCCCCATTGGCTGTGGCGTGGTCGCTCTTAACGATGGCTGCCATCGCCGTTGGCGTTGCGAGTTTTTACGGTTCGCGAGCACCTCGCCCGCCGCGATTGGACCCTGCTCTCGCTCTTCCCGACACCGAGGCCTCGCTGAAGAAGCTCCAGATGCGGCAACAGGTGGATCATCCGGTCACTGAGTCGATGCGCGGAACAGCTGCGGAGCTAGCCGCCCAGCCCGCACCCGATTTTGCACTGCCGGACCCCGACGGCAAAACGATGCTCTTGCAAGATTTGAACCGCACCAAGCCCGTTCTCCTCTTCTTCGTCGAGCGAGATTGCCCCTGCTGTATCGGTGCGAAGTACTTTGTCGATAAGCTCGTCGAGCTATATCCGGAAGAACTGGAGGTGGTCGCAATCATCAATGCGAACCCAGCCCAAGCTAAAGCGTGGGTTGCGGAAGTCAAACCGCATTTTCGGGTCCTGCTGGACCCGATGCAAAAGACCATTCGGGCTTACCGTGCAGAGGCCGGGGTTTACACGACTCTCGTCGCACCGGGCGGCACCATCGACAAGGCCTACCCAGGCTACTCGCTTGAGATGCTGAAGGATGTATCGGCGCGAGTGGCGGCGCTCGCAAAGATAGAGCCGCGGCCGTTTATCTCGACCGCGGCTCCAAAAGAGATGACCTCGGGCTGCCCGTTCCCGCCGCCTGGCGAATGAAACTAGCGCGCGGCGAGCGCGGCCACCAGCCGATCAATCTGCTCTTTTGTCCGGTTCTCGGTAAAGGCTGAAAGTAACCAATTGGGTGAATGGCCCTCATAGTTACCGAGTGGCAATCCAGCCATGATCCCCTGCTCGATCAGGCGGTCTCGTACCACAGTTGCGTCGGTACCCAGGTTCAGGGTGACTTCCCCGAAGACCTTTCCTGGGAAGGCCGGTTTAATGCCGTGCTTCGCCAGTTCGCTGATGGCATATTGCGTGTTGCGCACCGAGGATTCGGCGATGCTCTGCATGCCGTTCTTGCCCAGCGCTGACATGTAAACCGTCGCTGCAAGCGCCATCAGGGCCTCGTTTGTGCAGATGTTGCTCGTCGCTTTTTCTCGGCGGATATCCTGCTCGCGGGTACGCAGGGTCATGGTGAAGCCTGGCTTGCCGTCCACGTCTTGCGTGCGGCCCACAATTCGGCCGGGAATTCTGCGTACATATGCGTCCTTCGTGGCGAAGAGACCGAGCAGCGGGCCGCCAAAACCCATCGCGACGCCAAGGGGTTGGCCCTCGCCAACCACGATGTCAGCGTCGAATGCTCCGGGGGGCTGAATGAGGGCACACGCCACTGGATCAGCGACGACCACCAACATGGCGCCCACTTGGTTAGCCGCGTCGCGGGCAGCCTGCAGGTCCTCCAGCACGCCATAGAAGTTGGGGGTCTGAACGATCACGCAGGCAAATTCGTCGGTCAGAGCCGAGTAGTCGGTGGTTGCGCCCTGTTCGTGCTGCCCAACCGTCACGTCTAGGCCCTGCGCCCAGCTATAGGTGCCTAGGACCTCTCGGTAGTTCGGGTGGACCGCTTGTGCCACAAAGACCTTGCTGCGGCCCGTGACGCTCGTGGCCATGATGGCCGCTTCGGCCATGCTCGTCGCGCCATCGTACATCGACGCGTTGGCCACGTCCATGCCGTAGAGCTCGGCGACCATCGTCTGGAACTCGTATATGGTCTGCAGGTAGCCCTGGCTCATTTCGGGCTGATAGGGCGTATAGGCGGTAAGGAATTCGCCGCGCGAGATAATCGCCCCCACACTGGCCGGCACGTACCGGTCATAGAGCCCCGCGCCCAAGTACCAATCCAGCTTCGCGGCGCTCTGGTTTTGGCTAGCAAGATTGAAAAGGTGCTGGTACAGCTTGCGCTCGTCCATCGCGTCGGCGATGTTCAGCGGCTTGCGCACGCGCAGGTCTTCGGGGATTTCGACGAACAGGTCATCAATGCTGTTGACCCCGATGGTCTTCAGCATTGCGGCTTCGTCGTCGGCAGTGTGGGGGATGTAGGGCATGGTGTTAACCGATCTCAGATTCGTAGTCGCTGGCGTCCAAGAGGTCGGCCAGTTGGGCCGAATCGCTCACGCGCACTTTGACCAACCAACCTGAACTATAGGGATCCGAGTTGACAAGCTCGCTTTGACCACCCAGACTGCCATTCACTTCTACGACTTCACCCGCAACAGGAGCGTACAGATCGCTCACCGTTTTCACAGATTCCACCGAGCCAAAGGTCTCCTCCAGTTGGAGCGTGCGGCCGGGAGTCGGGAGATCAAGGTAAACGATGTCGCCCAGTTCGGATTGAGCGTGGTCAGTAATGCCGATGGTCGCAATATCGCCCTCGATGCGGACCCACTCATGCGACTTGGTGTACTTGAGATCGGATGGGACGTTCACTCCTTGATTCTACCAAGTCGGCCCATAATGCTTTTGTGATCATCGACTTTGTGACCCTCTTTCCGGAGTCTGTGCTGGCGGGGATTCGGCACAGCATCCTGGCTCGGGCCGAAGCCGATGGCGCGGTCACTTTTCGAGGTTGGAACCCGCGCGACTACGCCACCGACGCCCACCGAACGGTGGATGACAAGCCATTTGGCGGCGGCCCGGGCATGGTGATGAAGCCCGACATCGTTTGGCAGGCCGTTTCAGCAGCCATGGAGCCTGCGGAAGAGGGGGCTCAGGTCTTGGTCTTTGAACCCTGGGGCGAAAGGTTTGACCAGTCCAAGGCGCAAGAACTCAGCACCGCAGCGCAACTCGTGATGGTTTGTGGGCACTACGAGGGTCTGGACGCTCGGATCGCTGAACGGGCGGGTGCCCGAGTGATCTCGATGGGTGATTTTGTGCTGACCGGTGGCGAACTGCCCGCAATGATGGTGGCGGATGCGATCGTGCGCCTCCTTCCGGGTGTGCTTGGCTGCGCGGGCAGCCTTGAGATCGATAGCCATTCCGGTGGTCTGTTGAGTGCTCCACAATACACTCGGCCCTGGGAATTCGGTGGCCTGACACCTCCAGAGGTCTTAAGGTCCGGTGATCATGCGGCCGTGGAACGTTGGAAGCGCCAACAATCGTTGCAACTGACACGCAAGAACCGGCCCGATCTTTTTGCAATGGCTCACCTTGAAAGTAGTGACCTTGATCTGCTAAACTAGCTGACTGCGCGATCCACTAGATGGCCCGCTTGCGAGTGCAACTCGCATGGCTTCGGAGGGCTCGAACCGAAATGAATAAGCAAGCAATTTTGAACAGTGTGGCTGAACCCCACATGAAGAAGGATCTTCCCAATTTTCGACCGGGTGACACCGTCAAGGTCTACACGAAAGTCCGTGAAGGTAACAAAGAGCGAATTCAGCTCTTCGAAGGACTCATCATCGCTTGCCGCAATGGTGGCGTAGCCGAGAGCATCGTGGTCCGCAAGGTGAGCAACGGCGTCGGCGTCGAGCGCTCCTTCCCCATCCACTCGCCACGCATCGAGAAGTTTGAAGTGATCCGCCACGGTAAGGTCCGACGCGCGAAGCTGTACTACATCCGCGAGAAGGTCGGTAAGGCCGCCCGTATTGCCGAGCGACGATCATGATCGATTGGGGCCTGTTTCTTGCACAAGCAACGGGTCCCAGCCCGCTCGGACAACAAATTGACAACCTCGCTCGCACTCCGCTGAGCAAGGTTGTCATTTTTATGGCGGTCTGCACCCTCATTCGCTTTGCGCTTTATCCCCGCCTGAACAGCACGCCCGTGCACTTGCGCGACGGCGTTTACAAGTTCCTGCGGTTCCTGAACGAAACTCTGGACGCACTGGTCTATGCGGCCGGAATCGTCTTTCTCATTATCCGTCCTTTTGGCATCCAAACTTTCTACATCCCAACGGGTTCGATGCTGGAGACACTCCAGTTGAACGACTATATCGTTGCCAATAAGTGGGTCTACCGCACGCAGGAGCCGAACGCTGGCGATATCGTCGTCTTTCGCCCGCCCGCGACCGCCTTGCGCCCCGAAGACAAGCAGCAGGACTATATCAAGCGACTCATCGGCACGCCAGGCCAGGTCATCGAAATCCGTGACGGGCTGCTCTATCGCGATGGAAAGCGAGTGGAAGAACCGTACGTAACGCGGGACCGCGGTATCGCGGACACCGATTTCAAGTTGGTGAAGGAAGGCGACAACTACATGCCGGTGCAGATGTCGATGGGAATGGCCAACAGCGACCCCTACCGAATCGCGCAGGCATTCCTCGTTGATCCCAGCGACTTCGAGAGACAAAAGCAACTAATGGACGCCCCGCCCGCAGCAGTGCCTGAGGGCTACTACTTGATGATGGGTGACAACCGGAACAACAGCGCGGATGGCCGCTTCTGGGGCTTGGTTCCTCGGCGCAACCTAATCGGCCGTAGCGAGGTGATCTTCGTGCCGGTGAATCGTATGCGCGTGACGCGCTGAGTCCGCTTCAGTCCAGAGTAGAGACCAGCCCGGTTGGGCTGGTCTCTACTCTTTATTTAGCGCAGAAGTGATTTGGCTCGCGCGACGACCGCATCCACGGTGAATCCGAACTTCTCGAAAAGAACGTTTCCGGGTGCGCTCGCTCCGAAGCGGTCGATACCGATATGGGCGTCCGAATACCGCGCCCAACCGAGCGTGGTACCGGCCTCGATGCTGAGCGTCGGGTGAGTCCGCGGGAGCACAGTGGCCTGGTAAGCCTGGTCCTGAGACTCAAACAAATGCCACGAGAAGAGGCTTACAACCCGCGTCGGGATGCCCTCGCTGGCCAGTTGCTGGGCCGCTTGCATCGCGAGTCCGACTTCGCTACCACTCGCGACCAGAGTGAGCTTGACATCAGCTGGGTCGAGAAGCGCATATCCTCCCCGCTCGGCGGGGTGCGCGCCTTCAGTCAGTGTCGGCGAACAGGGCTGCACCGCCTGCCGAGTGGTGATGATCACGCTCGGGGTCTCGGTGCTCTCCAGTGCCATCTTCCAGGCCACAGCAGTTTCGTTGCCGTCGGCGGGCCGCATCACATTGAGGTTCGGAATCAGCCGTAGGCTCATTGTTTGCTCGAGGGGTTGGTGGGTAGGACCGTCCTCGCCCAGTCCAATC
>JALHPH010000010.1:0-8194 GCA_022842565.1 Fimbriimonadaceae bacterium | reverse complement strand
CGAGTCGTGACTGAAAACGAAGAGCGTAGGCACGTGCATCAGCGCGGCGAGGCGAATCGAGGGACGGCAATAGTCGCTGAAAATCAGGAAAGTGCCGCCGAAAGCGCGGGTGCCGCCGTGCAAGGTGATGCCGTTGCAGGCCGCCGCCATCGCATGCTCACGGATTCCGAAGCTGATGTTGCGCCCCAGACGGTCGTCTTTTGCGAAGTGAGTGCTTGATTTGATGTGCGTCTGGACCGATTCGGCGAGGTCTGCGCAACCGCCCATGACGAGCGGGCTTGCCTCGGCCACCGCCTGAACCAACTTACCGAAAGCCGCACGCGTGGCCAGCGGAGCATCGAAGCTAGGCCACTCGATCTGCGGGATGACCCGCCCAGACCAGGCGCCCTCCAGTTCACTTGCTTCGGTTGGAAAGGCGGCGGCATATTCGGTCCACATCGCGCGCCATGCGGTAGCGGACTTGGCCGCCTCCGCGGCAGCATCTGAATAGAAGGCTCGCGCTTCATCTGTTACGGTGAAGGTGCCTTCCGGATCGAGCCCCAGAGCCGTTTTGGAAAGCTTGGCCTCGTCTGGTCCGAGCGGCGCGCCATGGCTGCTGGAATGGTCCGCTTTGTTCGGGCTACCGAAACCGATCACCGTTCGGCAGACGATCAGGCTCGGACGGTCGGTGGCCTGCTTTGCTCTCGTGATCGCCTCGTCCACTGCACGCGGGTCCATACCGTCGATTTCTTGCACATGCCAGTGCAGGCTCTCAAATCGGCCCCGCACGTTGTCGCTCCACGACTCGCTCGCCCGGCCATCGATGGTGATGTCGTTCGAATCGTACAGTACGATTAGCTTGCCGAGCGCCAGGTGACCCGCGAGGCTAGCTGCTTCTTGGCTGATGCCCTCCATCAGGTCGCCGTCGCTTGCCAGCACGTAGGTGAAATGATCCACTACGGCAAACTTAGGACGGTTAAAGCGCGCCGCCAGGTGAGCCTCCGCAATCGCAAATCCGACCGACGTAGCGAAGCCCTGCCCCAAGGGCCCAGTCGCCATTTCAACGCCGGGCGTATGGGTATTTTCTGGGTGACCTGGGGTGATGCTTCCCCACTGCCGAAACTGCTTCAGCTCTTCCATCGGCACCGCATACCCACTCAGGTGGAGGAGGCCATAGAGCAGCATGGAGCCGTGCCCCGCGCTCAGGATGAACCGGTCGCGATTGAACCACTTGGGGTCTTGCGGATCGTGGCGAAGGTGCCGCGTCCAGAGTGCGGTTGCCATGGGCGCGCATCCCATCGGCATGCCAGGGTGACCGCTTTTTGCCTTCTCCACAGCATCAATGGCGAGCCCACGAAGGGTGTTGATCGCAAGGGTCTGTTGATCGGCGGGGGCAAGGGAATTCACGTGCGAAAGGGTACCCCGAGGCACCGAGCAGGCGAACCATGTCCACGTTCTCAACCGTCCGTGACATACTTGAGCACCGTGTTCGCATCTCTCCTCTTTATCACCGCACTTTCCCAGGGGCCAACCTGGTCGCTTGATCCGGACGGCGCACTGCGAAGCGATGGCTCACGGTGGATTGCTTTCGGCGCGAGGGTTGCGGGCACCCCCGATGCGATCAATTCCGCGCTGGACGCAGGCGTGAAGGACCTGATGATCGATTGGTCCCCTTCCGTTCCAGAAGAGACGCTGAAGATTGCCGACTCCAAGGGCGCATCCTATTTCTTGGCGGTCAACAGCCTCCCGCCGAGTGCGAAGGGCATCTTTGTGGAGCCCGAGGCTTATCGGTTCGGGCCGTTTTCTGGCAAGGCTCAAATCAAAGCCACGATTCCGGGTGCATCTCGCGCGCTCATTGTCTTTGCAAGCGCTCGCGACGCGACGATTACGGAGGGGCGGTCCGTATTTTGGGTGGACACACCCAATGGCGTTCTCGATGTGCCCGTGACCTCCGATGCCGTCACCGACCGCGTCGCTCTCATTTTCCCCGAAGCGCAAAGCGTGCGTGTACCTGACCTTGGTCCTGCCTTTGATGCTCATCGTGATCGGATGCTGGCAAAGCTGAAATCTATGGGGCCTGCAAGCGGCTTTCGAGGCATTCTGGATCCCATCGGGCAGCTGCCCAGTTTTGCGCCAGCTGATCTGCAAACCGTGCCGACCAGCGAACGGTTCAGGCGCGAGTTTCAGCTTGAACTATCCCAGAAATACGGCACGCCCCAGCGAGCCGCGATTGCCTGGGAGATTGCCGCCTCCGATATCGCTGAGTTCACCGTGCTGGCCCGGCTCTTTCCTCTGTTCTCTGAGCTCAGAGGCATCCCTTTCTTGGTCGATCCTGTGACCCTGAAAACATACCGAGTAAACCGTCAGCGGTCGAAAATCTGGGAGGACCTGCGGGGCTCGGTCATCAGCCAGTCGCGGCGGCGCTACTTGGGACTGGTTGGTGCAATTAAACAGGCGACTCAGCGACCCGTTTTCCAGACCTGGAGCGGCTGGAACGGCCCTTATGGGTCTGCCGGTTCAGGCATCGATGGCATTGGCGTGCGGTTAGAGCAAAGCGCCTTTAGTGAAGTGATGGCGCAGGCGGGCCGCGCGGCTTCGACCAACGCCGGTTCCACCACTCCACGCGCGCTGCTGCAGACCGACATGACCCTGAACGCCGGTGCAGAGATGCGCGATTACGAAGCGACCGTGCGCGAGGGCAGCGATCTGGGAGTACGGGGTTGGTTCTTCCGCGCTGACTCTGCGACAGGCTTGGAGTGGATCCGCACCATGGGCGAGCGCCTGAAGGCCGATTTGGCTCAGCCCCGCTCGCGGCCCATGCTGCTTCCCTTCCCCGAAGCCGCGACGGATCCCATCATGGCGGGTCGCGTTTCGCCAGGCGTGTGGGCGGTGCCCGCGCCGAGCGATGGCGTGCGCCTGGACCTGGGCGGGCCGCTGGTTGGTTACCAATTTGTCGGGCCCGACGACCGCTTCTTCGTATTTTGGTCCAGCGAGGGGCCGATCAAGCTGAAAATGAGGTCCGCCGACCCGAAGCTGGTGCAGGTCACGCTTGCCGACGGCACCACCCCCCAGGTTCGCCTCTCGAAAAGCCATCTGGAATTGACCGTGGGCAGTATTCCGGTGATCCTGCGCGGCACCGAGCGCTTCCCTGTTCCGGAAGAGGCGATCGCCTGGACGCAGGCCGAGTTTCAGCAGATCGTCGGCCAGATTCCAAGCAACGCCCGATCGCTGCTTGATGAGTTGGTGGCTTATCGCAACGCACAATCGAACCTGAGCAAAGATCCCGACGCCTTCAGCAAGATGCGCAACCAGTTGATGCGGCTGCGAATTGCGCTGCAACCCGGGGCCTGGATCGAAGCCGAGGTCTCAAGGGCCTATAACTGGAGCGAGGTCGCGTCCTCGCCAGGCGCGAGTGGCAACCGTACGTTGATGCTGCGGGCGCGCGTCACTCCCCCAACCGGCTTCTATTTCTCTGACTACGCCGCGACGCCCTCCATCGATGGCATGCAGCGGATTTGGGTGACTGCTAAGGGCGCGGCCGACGCGATCGAGCTTGAGGTCCTGGGCAACCGCTTCAAGCTCACGGGCCCTGGGCTGCTGCCCCATGGCAACGGTCTGCGATGGTATGCCTTCCCCGAAATGAACCTGCCAGCACAGCTTATAAACTTCAGGTTGCAAGTTGCGGGCTCGTTTTCTGGGGATGTCGAGCTCGATCGCCTTGTGATATTGCCTGCGAACCGTCGCCCGACCGGGGCTGGCTTTTCTTCGGTCGCAATAGGCAACTAAAAAAAAGAAAAGGCCGCCCGTAATTTGGGCAGCCTGCTCTTAATCTGACAATCGATCAAGTCTTGATCTGGATATCGACGCCGCTTGGGAGATCGAGGCGCATCAGCGCATCAATCGTCTTGTTGGTTGGCTCGTGGATATCGATCAGGCGGTTGTGCGTGCGGATCTCGAAGTGCTCCATCGACTCCTTGTCGATGTGCGGACCTCGGATCACGGTGAACCGGCGGATGTGTGTAGGAAGCGGCACTGGACCCGAAATTCGGGCGCCGGTGCGCTTGGCGGTATCGACGATCTTCTCAGCGGACTGATCCAGCACGCGGTGATCGTACGCGCGAAGGCGAATACGGACTCTCATGATTTTTATTGACTTAGTCGCGAATTTCCGGCTCTGAGAAGGGCCGCCACCTCGCGCTGACCATCTATTGTAGCCCCGAGAGGCTCTAAATTGCTCTGGTTTGAACCCAAAAAGAAGCGGACCAAGAGAAACTCTTGGTCCGCCAGCTTACTTGCTTGAACCTAAGTTCTTACTCGTAGACCTTGGTGATGGTTCCAGCGCCAACAGTTCGGCCACCCTCACGGATAGCGAACTTGGAGCCGTGCTCCATAGCGATCGGGTTGATCAGCAAGATGGTCATCTGGACGTTATCGCCAGGCATACACATCTCAGCCTTGTCACCGCCGGTCGATCGAATCTCTTCGATGTTTCCGGTCACGTCGGTGGTGCGGAAGTAGAACTGAGGTCGGTAACCGGCCACAAACGGGGTGTGGCGGCCGCCCTCTTCCTTCGAGAGAACGTACACTTCCGAGTCGAACTTGGTGTGCGGCTTGATCGAACCGGGCTTGCAGATAACCATTCCGCGCTCGATGTCGTCACGGTTGACGCCACGGAGGAGCAGACCGACGTTATCGCCAGCTTGGGCACTATCCAGAAGCTTTCGGAACATTTCCACACCGGTACAGGTCGTCTTGCGGGTATCTCGGATACCCACGATCTCGACTTCCGTGTTGATGAGGAGCGTTCCACGCTCGACACGTCCGGTAGCAACCGTACCTCGACCCGTGATGGTGAACACGTCTTCGACGGCCATCAGGAATGGCTTGTCGGTGTCGCGCTCTGGCTCTGGGATGTGCGAGTCAACCTGATCCATCAGGTCATAGACCGGCTTGAGGGCCGGGTCGTTGATGTCGCCCTTTTCTAGAGCTTCGATGGCCTTGACAGCCGAACCCTTCACGATGGGGCAGTTCTTGAAGCCGTACGACTCGAGGAGCTCGCTGACTTCCATTTCCACCAGCTCGATCAGCTCTTCGTCGTCCACCAGGTCCACCTTGTTGATGAAGACCACGATGTAGGGCACGCCCACCTGACGAGCCAGCAGGATGTGCTCGCGCGTTTGCGGCATGGGACCGTCGGTAGCCGACACAACCAGGATAGCGCCGTCCATTTGGGCAGCACCGGTGATCATGTTCTTAATGAAGTCGGCGTGTCCCGGACAGTCCACGTGGGCATAGTGGCGGGTAGCGGTCTCGTACTCTTGGTGCGAGATGTTGATGGTAATACCGCGAGCCTTTTCTTCTGGTGCGCTGTCGATTTCATCATAGTTGACCTTTTTCGACAGGCCCTTGAGGGCTAGGCCGCCAGTAATGGCAGCGGTGAGGGACGTCTTTCCATGGTCAACGTGGCCAATCGTGCCAATGTTGACGTGCGGTTTCTTTCTTTCGAATTTAGCTCTCGCCATGAGTTTTTCCTAGTTTGTCTCGGGATCGATTAGCGCCCGTCTTGGGCCCTTTTCATAATTTCGTCAGCAATGTTACGTGGCACCTCTTCGTAGTGCGAAGGGGTCACGTTAGGGGTTGCACGGCCTTGTGTCAGCGATCGCAGCGTTGTCACGTAGCCAAACATTTCACTGAGCGGGACGTGGCTGTTAACCACAGTCACGCCACCTAGTGCAGGGTTCATGCTTTCAATGCGTCCGCGTCGGCTGTTGATGTCGCCCACCACGTCTCCCACGTTGGTTTCGGGGGTAGTGACTTCCACGTGCATAATCGGCTCCTTCAGGACCGGGTTGGCCTTTTTCATGGCCTCTCGGAACCCTAGGATACCGGCTTGCTTGAACGCGTTTTCGTTCGAGTCGACATCGTGGTAGCTACCGTCGATGAGCGTGATCTTCACGTCCACCACCGGATAGCCCGCCATCACGCCATTGGTCAGCGCTTCGCGGACACCCTTTTCGATCGCAGGGATGTATTCCTTTGGAATCGCACCACCGACCACTTTGTTCTCGAAGATGAATCCTTGTCCGACTTCAAGCGGCTCCATGCGCAGCTTACAGACACCGTACTGACCCGAACCACCGGATTGGCGGACGAATCGGCCTTCTGCTTCGCTCTTGATGGTCACCGTCTCACGGTAGGCCACTTGCGGCTTGCCCTGGTTGGCCTGCACGCCGAACTCGCGGTTCAGACGGTCCACAATGATTTCCAAGTGGAGTTCGCCCATTCCGCTGATGATGGTCTGGCCGCTTTCTTGGTCGGTGTGGACGCGGAAGGTCGGGTCCTCTTCGGCCAAGCGCTGAAGGCTGGTACCGAGCTTCTCTTGGTCTGCGCGGCTCTTCGGCTCGATTGCGATTTGGATCACTGGCTCGGGGAATTTGATCGATTCCAGCGAAATCGGGTGGTTCTCGTCGCAAATGGTGTAGCCCGTGCGGATGTCGTTCAGACCGATGACGCCGACGATCTCACCGGCGAACACCTCATCGATGTCCTGACGGTTGTTGGCGTGCATTTCCAGAATTCGGCCGATGCGCTCGGTTCGGGTTCGGAATTCGTTAGTCTGCGGATCGCGGTAGGCCACCATGACAGCGGTTCCCTTCTTCAAGATGCCGCTATAGACGCGCAGGAACGTGAGGCGACCCACGTACTTGTCGCTCATGATCTTGAACGCCAGCGCCGTGAACGGAGCCTTGTCGTCTGGACCTCGGAACTCGTCCTCGTCTGTGCGCGGGTTCACACCCTTGTTGTCGCCAGCATCTAGTGGCGATGGCAGGTAGTCCACGACCGCGTCGATCATGGCTTGCACGCCCTTGTTCTTGAACGAAGAACCGGATAGGCACGGGATGATCTTGTTGGCCAGCGTGCCCTCGCGCAGCGAAGCGCGGAGCTCTTCGGGAGTGAGCACCGAACCGTCAAGGAAGCGCTCCATGATCGAGTCATCGTAATCGGCGATGCCTTCGATCATCTTCTCGCGCCACTCATCGGCGATGTCCTTCAGGTCTGCCGGAATGGGAATTTCTTCGTAAACCTTGCCGTCGTCGGACTTGTAGATGGTCGCCATCATGGTGATGAGGTCCACATAGCCCTTGTACTCGCTCTCGGCGCCGATGGGAATCTGGATCGGCACCGCGTTGGCGCCCAATCGCTCGCGCAGTCGCGACACCACGCTGAAGAAGTCAGCGCCGAGTCGGTCCATCTTGTTCACATAAGCGATTCGGGGAACGTTGTACTTGTTCGCTTGCCGCCAAACGGTTTCGGACTGAGGTTGAACACCGCCAACTGCGCAGTAAACGGCGACGAGGCCATCCAGAACACGCAGCGAGCGCTCCACTTCCACGGTGAAGTCCACGTGGCCGGGAGTGTCGATGATATTGATCTTGTGCTCAGGTCGGTCGCCTCGGGTACCGCTCCAGAAACAAGAGGTCGCAGCCGAAGTGATCGTGATACCGCGCTCTTGCTCTTGCTCCATCCAGTCCATGGTGGCGGCGCCATCGTGCACCTCACCAATCTTGTGCGATCGGCCAGTGTAGTACAGGATGCGCTCAGTCGTAGTGGTTTTTCCAGCATCGATGTGAGCAGCAATTCCAATATTGCGAAGTTGGTTCAGTGGGTGGCTTCGGGGCATTGATTCTTGGTAGGTTTAAGATCTGGACAGCGACGAATTTGAGATAACGTTAGAATCGGTAGTGAGCGAACGCCTTGTTGGCCTCAGCCATTCGGTGCGTGTCGTCCTTTTTCTTAACCGAGGGGCCGGTGCCGTTGTAGGCATCAACGAGCTCGCTGGCGAGCTTCTCGGTCATGGACTTACCGCTGCGCTTGCGGGCATTCTCGACCAGCCATCGTAGAGCGAGGGTTCGCTTGCGGACCGGGCGGACTTCCATGGGCACTTGGTAGTTTTGGCCACCGACTCGGCGGGCGCGAACTTCCACGGCGGGCGTGACGTTGGTCAGTGCCTTCTCGAAGATCTCCAGGGCAGGCGCGCCAGCCTTCTCCTCGGCCTGCTTCATGGCTCCGTAAAAAATCTTCTCGGCGACCGTCTTTTTGCCGCCCAGCATCATGCGGTTAATGAAGCGTTGCACCATTTCACTGTGATACACAGGATCTGGGGTGATAACGCGCTTAAAATCTCGTGGCTTTCTCGACATGGTTTGTGTTCCTT